>CALVDP010000003.1 GCA_944326315.1 uncultured Bacteroidales bacterium | reverse complement strand
ACGCTCGGCTCGTATAACGGTTAGTACTCAAGATTCTCAATCTTGCAATCGGAGTTCGATTCTCCGGCCGAGTACACAGAAAGGCTCCTAATCATCTGATTAAGAGCCTTTTAATTTTTGCCAGAGTGTACTGGATCACCGGTAAAAGGGATCACCAGTAAAAGTATCTCCGAAATGGTAACTTTGCAGAAATTCCCGTTATTTAACGTCAGTTCGACGAATTATTCTGTTCAATATCAGAGATTCCGTCGAACTGACGTTACGATTTCTTCGAAATCCCTTTCCTTTTTCGTGTCACCCCTCCTGACTTCGTCCTCTATAAAGGTAATTCTCTGAAATTCATTCCTTTCATTTCATCGAATTCCCGTTTATTTATTTTGTAGCTGTCGGAGATATCCATCATCGAGACAGTATGTCCTGCCGCAGCTGCAGTGCAGGCTGTCATCGAGTTTCTTGCCGCACTCGCATACCCATCCTGTCTGACGGGCCGGGACTCCTGCCATCAGAGCGTAATCCTTCACATCCGATGTCACCACCGCTCCTGCTGCTATCATTGCGCATCTGCCGATAGTGTGGCCGCATACCACCGTGCAGTTCGCACCGAGGGAAGCGCCTTCGCGTACAAGTGTCTTCTCGTATATGCCATGTACGGGGAAATGAGCTCTCGGGGTAAGTACATTGGTGAATACGCACGACGGTCCGCAGAATACGTTGTCTTCCAGTTCAACGCCTTCATAGACAGATACATTGTTCTGTATCCTGACCCCGTCTCCTATCCGGACATTGTTCCCGATATTGACATTCTGTCCGAGCGAGCAGTTCTTGCCGACGGACGCACCTTTCTGGATATGGCAGAAATGCCAGATGCGGGTGCCTTCGCCTATCCGGACCCCTTCATCGGCATAGCTCGACTCATGTATGAAATAACCTTTCTCTTCCATTGCTTGTCAATATGTTATGAGGAGGCCCAAAGTGGCTTCCGGTCCTCTCGGACGTTTTCCTCCGGAAGACAATACCTTCCCTCCGGTCATTGTCCTGTGAAGAAATCACGGATCGCATCAGTCACTATATCCTGCATCTGTTCCGAAAGTTCCGTATGCATCGGCAGAGACAGTACTGTTTCCGAACATTCCTTGGCGGCTGACAGTGTTCCGGCAGCCCTCGCTATTCCACGGAACGCTTCCTGCTCCTGAAGCGGAAGAGGATAATATATCATGGACGGTATTCCTGCAGCGGCAAGATATTCCTTCAGTGCGTCACGCTTCCCGCCAAGTATCCGGAGCGTGTACTGATGGTAAACGTGCGTGCTGTTTTCCAGTCTGGCTGGAAGTCGGAAACAATGTCCGTCGGGATCGATTTTGTGCAGCTTTTCAGTGTAGTACCTTGCAGCCCTGTTCCGGGCGTCGGAATACTCGTCCAGGTGCCTGAGCTTGACATTGAGTATGGCTGCCTGTATGCTGTCAAGTCTTGAATTGCATCCGATGACGGAATGGTGATACTTGGTCTTCTGTCCGTGGTTGGCTATCATGGCTATCTTCCCGGCCAGTGCATCGTCCTTGCAGAAGATCGCACCCCCGTCACCATAGCAGCCGAGATTCTTGGAAGGGAAGAATGAAGTGCATCCGACCGTCCCTATGGTACCGGTCTTTTCTGTGTGTCCGTCGCTGAAAGCATATTCTGCACCCAGGGCCTGGGCATTGTCCTCTATGACATACAGCCCATGTTCCCTTGCAAGTTCCATCACCGGTTCCATGTCACAGCTCTGACCGAACAGGTGTACCGGAATTATCGCTCTGGTCGAAGGTGTGATGGCTTCGCGTATATTGTCTGCGGATACGTTGAATGTCAGTGGATCGACATCCACCATTACCGGAGTCAGTCCGAGAAGTGCTATCACTTCTGCGGAGGATACGTATGTGAATGCCGGGACTATCACTTCATCGCCCGGCTTCAGTCCGAGAGCCATGAGTGCTATCTGCAGTGCATCGGTGCCGTTGGCGCACGGAATGACATGGATACCGCCGAGATAACGGCTGAGACTGTCCCTGAATTCCCGTACTGCAGGTCCGTTGATGAAGGCGGAATCCTCCATCACCTTCGCAATCGCGGCATCTATCTCATCTTTTATCTTGAGGTACTGGCCCTTAAGGTCTACCATTTCAAGTTTCTTATCCATGGCGGGTATGTTTCAGTATTTTACATCGTCCCATCCGAAAGGATGTCTTGCCTGAGGAAGGAATGCAAGGGGATGGCAGCTGTTGTCCAGCCCGGCCGGCACGGCATTGCGGATATCCTCTACTATCCGGATGCAGTTGCGGGATTCCGAAATCCTGAAACCGTTTCCTTCGAGTATCTTCTCGTAGCTTCTGGTATGCAGCTCAGTGAAGCCTTGGCTGAATTCGAATTCATCGCCGTCGATGTTCAGAGTCCTGTATGTCCTTTTCTCCCCCTGCACGGCATTCGGCGGAAGGCAGTCACCGTTGATGCTCAGGAAATACCGTACTGAAGCCTTCTCAAGTTCAAGCCGTCCGGCGACTCTGTCGAAACTCTGGATATTCACTGTGTTTTCCTTGACTGGTCCGAAAATCCATTGCAGCATGTCGTAGAAATGCACTCCTATATTGGTGGCTATACCTCCGCTCTTGTGGTTGTCGCCTTTCCAGGAGGCATAATACCATTTCCCTCTTGATGTTATGTAGGTCAGGACGATGTCGTATCTTTTCCCTGCCGGACCTGCTTCCACCTTTTTCTTCAATGCGGCAATGCTGTCGTGCAGTCTCAGCTGCAGTATGTTATAGACCTTGTGCCCCGTTTCCTTTTCGAGCATCTCCAGACTGTCGATTTCAGAAGTATGCAGTGTGGCCGGTTTTTCGCAGATGACATCCATCCCGTTCTTCAGCCCGTATCTGCAGAACGCGGCATGGGTGTGGTTCGGAGTGCATACTGTCAGCCATCTGACTTCGTCTTTTGTTCCTTTCAGTCTGTCAACATAGTCTTCGAACTGTTCCTGTTCAGTGAAGAATGCACAGTCGGGGAAGGAACTGTCAAGCCTTCCGACGCTGTCGAACTTGTCATAGGCCGCCACAAGCCTGTTGCCGGTGTCGGCTATGGCCTTAAGATGTCTTGGCGCAATGTATCCGGCTGCGCCTACCAGTGCGAAATTAGCCATTGTCTCTGTTTTTGAAAATCAGGCCGGGTCTGGCCGGCCGTATGCTAAAGTCTTCCGTCTATAATCTCACGGGGCAATATGCCTTTGACATCATATATCACATGCACCGGGTTGAGCAGCGCATCCATGTCCACTTCATGCCTTCTGAACTGCCCGTGAGCCACAGCCACGATGGCGGCATCGAATTTTTCATCAGGCAGTTCGTTGACGATATCGATCCCGTACACGTCCTTGACCACCTTTTTGCTTGCCCACGGATCGTAGACGGTGATGTCCACGTTGTATTCCTGGAGCGAACGGTATATGTCTATGATCTTGGTATTCCGGACATCAGGGCAGTTCTCCTTGAATGTGAAGCCCATTATTATTATCCTGGATTTGAGTACCTGTATGCCTTTCTTCAGCATGAGCTTGATGGTCTGGTTGGCTACGTATGCCCCCATACCGTCGTTCACGCGGCGTCCGGCAAGTATTATCTCAGGATTGTATCCGTGCCTTTGTGCACACTGCGCCAGATAATACGGGTCCACGGATATGCAGTGGCCGCCTACAAGCCCTGGATTCATCTTGATGAAGTTCCATTTGGTGGCAGCGGCATCAAGGACTTCAAGAGTGTCTATCCCCATGAGTGTGAATATCTTGGATAACTCGTTGACAAAGGCTATGTTGATATCTCTCTGACTGTTTTCTATCACCTTGGCGGCTTCGGCCACCTTTATTGAAGACGCCTTGTAAGTCCCTCCCGACAGCACTTCATTATATACCCTGTCCACAAGGTCCGCAGTCTCCGGCGTCGACCCGGATGTTATCTTGCGTATGTTTTCCACAGTATGTTCCTTGTCTCCCGGATTTACCCTTTCCGGAGAATACCCGGCGAAGAAATCCCTGTTGCACTTCAGTCCTGACACCTCTTCGATAACCGGAATGCATTCGTCTTCGGTGACTCCGGGATATACGGTGGATTCATAGACGACAATGTCGCCCTTGCTAATGACAGAGCCGACAGTCCTGCTGGCCCCGACAAGAGGGGAGAGGTCCGGGTTGTGGTTTATGTCCACCGGTGTAGGTACCGCCACGACATAGAAATTGCAGTCCCTGATGTCATTGATATCCGCCGTGCACACCAGGCCATGTTCGTTGATGGCTTCCTGGAGCAGGCTGTCATCAACTTCAAGCGTTGCATCATGTCCGGCCTTGAGGGATTCCACCCTTGCCTTGTTCATGTCAAAGCCGGTTGTCCGGAATTTTGTCGAAAACAATCTTGCCAGAGGCAGACCGACATATCCTAAGCCTATGACTGCAATCCTTATATTTTCCGTAATCTTATCCATATGATTTTGAATGATATGGCGGTGTGCCATAACAGGCAGTCCATCTTATCCGTTCTGATGCGCCTTCCCGTTTTTCTTCCTTTCCGGCAGCTTCCCCATGAGCCACCTCGCGGCATATCCGCAGGCAAGACCGATCACTGTCCCGAAAACAATTCCAGTAAGGACATCTCCCAGATAGTGCTTGCCCACAAATATCCTGCTGATGCTCACCATTGCCGCCCAGAAGAATATCCATGCATCGTATCCCCTGTATCTGAGTCTCCTGTCATTGCGGAACGCCATTGACGAGCTGACAGCGAAACCGAAGGAGTTCGACGCGTGTCCTGAAAAAAAACCGTAGAGTCCGCCGGTGCCTTCGAGTATCCTCAGGCCTCCGTTCACCATGAAATCATCGTGGCATGGTCTCAGCCTGGCAATCCCGTCTTTGAACAGATTGGCAATCTGGTCGCACAGCAGGAAAGTCAGGGCTATCGAGAGGACGGCAATGACAGCCTTCCTCCAGTCCAGGCGTATGAACAGGAACACCGCCACAAGCACGTACATCGGTATCCATACCGGTATCTTGGAGAAAAACACCATCACCGGATCAGTGAAACCTGTGTGCAGGCTGTTCAGGAACAGCGTCACCTGCTGGTCTGTTTCATGCAGTCTTTCCCAGAACATGTCAGTTGTCTTGTTTTTCGTGAAGGACAGTCCACAGCAGTTCCTTAAGCTGCCTGACGTTCTCTCCTGTCTTTGATGAGAAGAATATGTGCGGCACATCTTCCGGCAGCCTTGCCTCTATTTCGGATTTCGCCTTATCGTCAATCATGTCGGACTTGGATATGGCGAGCACCCGTCCTTTCACAAGCAGCTCGGGATTGTATTCCTTGAGCTCGTTCAGAAGTATCCGGTACTCGTTTCCTGCATCCGGACTGTCCGCAGGGATCATGAAGAGCAGGATCGAATTCCTTTCTATATGCCTGAGGAATCTCAGGCCTATGCCTTTCCCTGTGTGGGCACCTTCTATGATGCCGGGTATGTCAGCCATGACGAAAGACTGGTCGTCATAGTAGCTGACAATCCCAAGATTGGGCTCCAGTGTGGTGAACGGATAGTCCGCTATTTTGGGCCTTGCAGCGGATACAGTGGACAGCAGGGTAGACTTGCCGGCATTCGGAAAGCCGACCAGACCGACATCCGCAAGTATCTTGAGCTCCAGTATGAACCATCCTTCTTCTCCAGGCTCGCCCGGCTGGGAATAGCGCGGGGTCTGGTTGGTGGCGGACTTGAAGTTGTTGTTGCCGAGGCCGCCGCGTCCGCCTTTGACAAGAATCCTTTCTTCTCCCGGTGTCATGAGCTCGAAAAGAAGCTCACCGGTCTCGGCATTCCTCGCTACAGTACCTACAGGCACGTCAAGATAGATGTCTTCACCGTTCTTTCCCTTGCACAGCTGCCCGCTTCCGGCTCCTCCATGTTCGGCCTTGATGTGCTTGCGGTATTTTAGATGGATCAGTGTCCAGAACTGGGGATTCGCGCGTAATATTATATGTCCGCCGCGTCCGCCGTCACCTCCGTCCGGGCCTCCTTTGGGAACATACTTGGCACGTCTGAGATGTGTGGAACCTGCCCCTCCGTTGCCGGAGGCGCAGTATATCTTCACATAGTCTATGAAATTGGAATCAGCCATGCCGCAGGTGTCCTATAGCTTGCCCATGAGGCTGAAGATCTTGGCCCTCACTTCTTCTATCGTGCCGGTACCGTCGATCTCATGGTATTTCCCTTTCTCCCTGTAATAGCCGACGAGTGGCTCCGTCTTGTCATGGTATGTCCTGATCCTGTTGTCAATGGTCTCGTCGCTTGCATCATCGGCCCTGCCTTCAATGGCGGCCCTGTGCCTGATGCGCTCCTTGATCATGCTGTCCGGGATCATTATTGATACCACGGCCGTCACTTCTTCGCCGGACTTGGCAAGCATGCTGTCGAGGGCGGCTGCCTGTGCAGTGGTTCTCGGGAAACCGTCCAGAAGGAAGCCTGACACACCGGTTGTTGTCCGGAACGCGGATTCTATCATGCCTTCCACAATCTCGTCAGGGACGAGTGCCCCTGCATCTATGAGTGACTTTGCCTTGAGTCCCAGTTCGCTGCCTGCCGCGATTTCCTTACGAAGCAGTTCTCCTGTAGAAAGATGGCAGAGATTGTATTCTGCCGCCATTGATGAGGCCTGGGTGCCTTTGCCTGCTCCCGGAGGCCCGAAAAGGATAAAATATTTCATAACTGTCTGTCTTGATTTTAATGTATGCTGTCTATATGTGAGACAGTGTCCTTCTCAGTTTTCCTGATCGAGGACGTATATATCTTTCAGATTGCGTCCTATTTCGTTGTAATCCAGTCCGAAACCTACAATGAAGTCATTCGGTATCTCCATGGCTATGTATTCCGGATGGACATCCGCCCTGCAGGAATCCGGCTTCATGAGCATTGTGCACACAAATGTGGCGGAAGCACCTTTCCCTTCAAGGATTTTTTTAAGTTCTAGAATCGTGTTCCCGGAATCCACTATGTCCTCCACAATGATGACACGTCTTCCGGTAATGTCTGCGGTGAGTCCCATGGCCTGGCGTACATGTCCGGTACTCTCTGTACCGCTGTATGAAGTGAGCTTGATGGAGACAAGCTCGCAGTTGAATTCAAGCCTTTTCATGAGCTCGGCAGTGAACATTATGGATCCGTTCAGTACACACAGCAGTACCGGTATGTCCGTACAGCCTTTGAAATCGGCATTGATCTTTCCTGCAACATCATCTATGGCTTTCTCTATGTCCTCATTCGGGATGAATGTCCTGAAAGTCTTGTCGAAAAGTCTGATACGCTCCATTGTCTCCGTTTCTTTTTGAATGAATATTTGCAAAAGTAGTAAAATACTCCGAAGCATCTTTATTTTTTCGGAAAAAATCTGTCTTCAGCCTGATCCGGAATTTCTGTAATAAAAAGAAAAATCTTTAATAAAAAGAAAAACCTGCTTCAAGCTCCGGCTAAAACAACAGTTCCTTTTCCCGGACTGTATAGTTTTGCGTACAGAAAACAGCTGCGGGCCTTACCCGTGCCCGGATAATTGAGTATGCGGATATGTCGAGGATGTTTCTGATTGTTGCATTGGCCTGGCTGGCGTCCTGCCTGGCGGCTTACTGCAGGGATGATGACGGGTTCATTCCTGCAGTGATGGCCCTTACTGGATGCAGGAGCGAAGAGGAACTTGACGGACATGAGGTGGAGAGGCTGGCGGAATACTATGAAACTCCACTGTACCTGAATTATGCTTCGCGTTCTGTTCTGTTTTCGAGCGGGCTTCTGTCTGCATACCAGGTCGCTGTCATTGCCGATCATAGGGCACTTTCCGGGGACATCCTGTCTTATGAGGAACTGTCGTCCCTTGACGGATTCGGCCATGAATTTGTCTCGGCGTTGAAGAGCTTTGTCTCTCTTGCGTCTTCATCACTCCCCGGAACATCATCATCCGCTCCTCCGGTCATCCGCAACACTCTTTCCGTTAATTCAGGAGTACGTAACCGGACAGCTGAATTCCTTCCGGAAGGCAGCTACTCCATGAAGTACAGGATTGATGCCGGCGGGGTTTTCGAGGCAGGCATATCGATGCGGAGCTCTTATGAGGCATCTCATTACCCGCCGGAAACATTCTCGTTCTTCGCCGCATGGCACGGACGAAGATTGCCGTGCAGGGTCATTGCCGGGGATTACCGCCTGCGTTTCGGGCAGGGGCTGGCTTTATGGCCGGGTTTCTCGATGGGAGGGATTGCCGCGCCGGAGGCATTTTCCAGAAAGCCTTCCGGCATATCATCGTACAACTCGTATTCCGGTGAGGGATCGTTCAGGGGAATTGCCGCAGATTTCGGCACAGGCGGTTTCAATGTTTCCGTATTTGCGGCCATGCCCGGACTGCGGGACTGGATGGACGGTGAGGACGAATTGTGTCCGGATTTGTTCTACGGGGCCAATGCCGGCTGGTACGGGATGTCCGGACAGGTGTCGCTTACCTGCTATGCGGTGTCTTCCTTCATGGAAGACGATATTCCTTCGGGCGCTTCTCCCGGAACCTTGAGAACGTATTCTCACTTTTTCTCCACGGCGAAATGCTCGGCTGATGCCAGATTCTCCTTCAGTGGCACCGACTTGTTTGCGGAGGTGGCTTATGATATTGCCGGACATAGTCCTGCCGCCATTGCCGGTGCCGGGATTTCCGTATCGGACGGGGTGTATGCCGCCGCATTGTTGAGGTATTATCCTCCAGGGTATTCGGCAGAGTATTCGGGTGCAGTCAGAAGCGGCACCCGGTGCAGTAATGAATACGGTGGCTCTTGTGCCCTGTCGCATTCTTCCGGGGCGTGGGTGGGGATTGCCGGCAGGACGGGATTCGGGTCTTCCGAGAAGCGTTTCCGTGGGACGCTGTCAGTTGATGCCTCTTATTCTCCGGAGCCGAAATACGGAGTGGACACATCTTCTTTCCAGGTCAAGGCAGTGGCTTCGGAAAACATCAGGGTCTCACCGTTTTTCTGTATTTCCATGCGGCTGTCAGAACGGTTCAGGACTTATGGCCGACCTTTCCGTACGGATATCCGTACAGACCTGAAGTGCTCGTTCCGGAGCTGGGACTGCAATTTAAGGCTGAACATGCTCCACTGCGACGGATTCTCGTTCCTGTCTTATGCCGAAGCAGGATACAGGTCCGACAGACTGACGGTGTGGCTGCGTGCCGGCGTCTTCCGTGCCGATGACTGGGACGACAGGATCTATGCGTATGAGAGGGATGCCCCAGGCAGCTTTTCTGTCCCGGCATATTATGGCAGGGGATGCTGGACAGCCCTGACTGCAGGATGGAAATTCGCGAAAGGCTTCAGACTGTATTTCAGGGGTGCCTTTACATGTTATCCGTGGCAGAGGCTTGCAGGGAAAGACTCCAGACCGGCCAGGGCGGAACTGAAACTCCAGCTGTCCGTAGATCTGTTTGCCTACGCGTCTTCAGATGTCAGCGGCTGATAAAGTCTGTCTTTGTGTTTTCCGCAGCATTCTGAAGTTCATCTGGAATATTTGCGAAAAGGTCGAAGCCACATATTTCCTCGATCTCGTCGATGGTGCAAGAGTATTGTCCGAAACTTCCGTTGAGAGCTTTGTTCCCGGGAAAATAGTAGCCTGTACCCTTGGCATCCGTAATATTCCCTGTATTGTCGAACGAGCAGAGCATGACGCATTTCCAATAAGCCGAAGGCAACGGTACCGTGTTCCCGTCCCTGTCCACTATTGTCTTCCCGTCTTCGAATACAGGACCCGTCACGACATACATCGTGTCTCTGCCGGAAGGTGCGTTGTCCTGGATGGCATTTTCAAGCGTGTTCCATATCCCTCCGTTGAAGCCGTCCTGCCATTGGGGAGTCTGGTTGCTGTGATAGAAGGTCTGCTTGTTCGCGGTCACGTTTACCTGTCTGTCGCCTGAGGCTATCTGATGACCGCGGCTGTACGGAGACCTGCATCCTGGAGACTGCCATGATGACGGTATTGCCGGGTCGTCTTTCCATGAGTCATTCCTGCCAGAATCGCCCTCCCACACGTTCTTGTGCATTCCGAAGGCAACCCACAGGGCGGCTTTTTTGTTCTTGTCGAACAGGAGCGTGTAGTTCCTGTATCTTTTGCCGCTTTCCGTGAAAGTATGTGTGACGATAAGCTGGTCCGGATTGTCAGTGTTGCAGACGTAGGCGATGGCTCCTGAATAGGATTCGTTCACGCTCGTGCTGTATGGTTCATCCTCTCCAAGGCTCGTTTCGGCAGCCGGTATTTCGAGGTTCCTGAGCCATCCGTTGGTATTTGCCCCGCTGCCCGGTGTCGGATCAGGGTCATCAGGACCGGGATCCGGTGATGGCGCGGAGGCATCTGAACTGCGTCTGTATAGCGTTACATGCTTGCAATTTGTAGCTTTTTCCAGATAGCAGGCGAACCGTGGCGAAGAAGTGTTCCATTTCAGCGATCTTTCCGGGGCGTTGGCAGGGGAGATTCCCGAGTCGTGGGAGAGGTGCCAGATGTCGGTAGACGAATCCGGGCTTCCTGACTGGTTCCTGGAAAGGGAATTGCCGGAGCCGGCGTAGCCGATATAGCCTATCCCTGTGACAAGGATGGAGTAGCCGTCACCGAATTTTCTTATTTCAGCCTTGAAACTGTCTGCATCGTCAGCTCTTATGCCGTTGTCTGTCATTTTGCCGGACAGGTCCGTGCTGCTTGTCCCGTATGTCTGGCTGTAGCCGTCCAGGACATTGACTGCATCGGACGCCGTATAGGTGATAAGATAGTCTCCGGTCCAGTCCGACGGCTCCGAAGTGACTTCCCTGTAATATATTTCACCTATGTTCCGTGAGATTCTGTTCATCGAGCCGGCCCTAATTTCACAGCCTTCCTCCGGTATTGTGCACGGGAATTCCAGGATTCCGCTGTCGCCGGTGGATACTTTCAGAGTAAAGCTGTCATCGTGTGCAAGCGAGAAAGGAGCGCAGCTTATGTAGAAGAAGCATGTCTCCCCGGCAGGCAGCCTGCAATCTTCCACCGTTGCGGACACGGATGTCTTGTTGTCTGTCAGGGGAACAAGCTCGCCTGAGCTGAAACTTATGCTGAAACAGCCTGATATCATCTGCCCTGTGTCCGTTGACAGGTCAAGACCTGTGACAGATATTTCTTTCTCCGTACAGTTGGTCAAGGCTATTTCAAACATGGCTGCGGCATGATGCATCAGTATCTCGGCCTTCTCGGAGGAATTCACGTCCACATGCGCGTACATTGGCATGTCTGTATGGAAGGCGGACTTTTCTCCGATCTGGAAGCCGGTCACAAGCTCCCCGATGTGGAGCCCGCTGTTACCTGTATGGTTGTCATCTGCCGAGGATAAGTCCCTGTCGTAGGGATACTGTATGCAGAGTTCGTATCCTGTGTCAGGCTCCGGTGTGAAGGCCTCACAATAGAACCTGTCCATCTTGTCTTCCCTGACGAATTCGTAAGGTGTCCAGCTGTCATCACCTTCTGCCCTTGCAAGGACAGACAGCCTGTCGTCTGCCGACCATTCCACAGTAAGGTTCGAAGGGTCTGTCTCGGTCCTGGACGCGGCGCCGGGAGGCACGGCGTACAGGTAGAAACGTCCGTCTTCAGCCTGGAGGCTTTCTTCCGGGGCAGACTTGAGACAGCCGATGAACACACAAGCCATGCAGGCTGCCGTCATGCCGTAATTTACCAGCATTTTCTGATATGGTTTCAAGATACGATATCCCTTAATTTGACATTAAAAAACGTTTGAGGGTGCCAAAATGCAATTATCGGGTCACCCTCAACGCTGTAAACTGTTTATTGTAATTCGCTGCCCGGAGCATCAGATCATGAGCGCACCGACAAGGGCAAGGATGGCGTAGAATTCAGGGAGTGCGGCGTAGATCATTGTATTGGTCTGCACGTCATGTCCCTGTGAAATACCTACGATACCGTTTGCACATACCTGGCCCTGCCTGATTGCGGAGATCAGAAGGACAGCCCCGATGCCGAGTCCCATACCGAAAAGTATGGGTCCGTCCGTAGCGAAATCTTTCCCAAGCCACATCAGGAATGCCACGAAGCCGTAGAGACCCTGTGTCGCAGGCATGGCGGAAAGAATCATGTAGCTGGTGGATTTTTCAGGATTCTTTTTCAGAGCGCCTTCGGCGGCATTTCCCGTAATTGTCGTTCCGATGCTGCTCCCGATTCCGGAGAGCCCCAGCAGGAGCCCTAACCCCACATAACCAAGAATTAAATTCAACATAAGCTTATTTTTTTATTGTTAATACTATTTATTCCATAATTGTGATTATCGGATGGTCTGTTCTTCCTTTGCAAGCGGCTTGTATGCCGCACCCTTGCCTTCGTAGCCTGAGTTCTTGAAATATTCCACGAAGGTGAGACGCAGCGGGTGCACGAAAGCCCCGAGGCATGACATGGCAAGGTTGAGGCAATGTCCGAGCAGAAGTATTACTATGAAGCCCAGCCAGTTGAGCCCAGGAATATGGATCCCGTCCTGGAACATGGCCGCAAGATTGTTGAATGCGTTTCCAAGCATGCCTCCAGACAGTCCGAGCGCGTACAGCCTTATATAGCTGAGCGTGTCTCCGAGCAGTCCCGTGGCCATGTTGTACGTGTCCCACAGTCCGGCCCCTATGTTGATCAGAGGATTCCTTCCGGGCACGTTGAATATGAATATACCCAGTCCGGAGATGATTCCGAGCACAATTACCGTCCATTTGACCACTGGCTCCGACATCACTCCGAGAAGTGCCATCCCGGCTGTCGCCAATACTCCTACTATGAGTATGAGCCAGGCCCAGTTGCTGATATTCTCCTTGAAGCCGAACCGTTTCGTGTAGCAGATGGCCTTGATGGTCATGGCCAGGCATATATGGAATATACCAATGCCGATCGCAAGCACCATTTGCGCCGAATAGCCCGCTATTTCTCCCGTAATCATGCATTTCTTCAGCCATGCAGGCACCCAGGACGCTTCCACGAGGTTTATGCCGAAGAATGTCCCGAGTATGATGCCGACGAATATGCTGCCTATGCCGAGAGTGGTCACAATGGAACTCAGACTGGCCATGCTGCCTTTCGTCTTTTTCAGGAGCTGTCCGATAATTATCAGCAGTATGCCGTAGCCTGCGTCTCCCATGCACATGGCGAAGAACAGCAGGAAGAACGGCCCGAGAATCGGCGTAGGGTCGAACTCGCTGTATACCGGCATGCCGTACATACCGGTAAGGACCTCGAACTGACGCACGAACCAGTTGTTTTTCAGCTTGATAGGAGGATTGTCCTCCTCAGCGGCTTCGGACTTGATGTAAGCTACGTCCATCTTGTCGAATTCGGCGCACAGTTTTTCTTCCATGTCTGCCGGAGCGAAGCCTGTGAATACGGTGAGCATGTTTTCCGCAGCCATTTCCTTGGATGCATCAGCCAGGTACAGGTCAAGCTCGGACAGCTGCTCCCGGTAAGCCTCCTGCAGCTCGGGGACATGCTTCTTGAGGATGAGCATGCGGCCTTTCATGCTGATGAGGGCTGTCTTCAACTTTTCCTTCTCTGCCTGCGATTCTTTCCAGTTTCCGGCCGGCGCCGCAGTCTCTTCTGCAGGAAAGTCATACTCATCCCCGTTTACAGATGCGGTGACGAACCATATGCTGGAATTGTTTTCAGATATAATCTGCAGAGGGTATTGTTCCAGCCAGGATTCGTCGAATCTCTTTTTCGGCATCGTGTACCATCTCAGAGTGCATCCTTCCTTTTCGAGCCGGTCTATCTCATGCCTGTCGAAATCACCCCACGGCATGCGAGCCTCCATTTCTTTCGTCACGGCATCAATGCCGGCCTTCAGTCTTTCAATTTCCGCGATTGTGCCGTAGGTCTCCCTTATTATGTCTTGCGGTGTCCAGGCTTCCTCGCTTGCCTTCAGTATGGCCTCGCAGTCAGGGTCTTTCCCGTAGTCTGTCCTGCCAAGCAGTGCCGCAGCCTTCTTGGTCTCCATCGCCTTTTCAAGCATTGCGGAAGACCTTACGTCCACAGGCTTGCCCGATCTGGTGATGTCCACGACGCCCATTTCCTGCAGTTTTTCCAGGAATTTCCCGGCTTCATCACTCAGAAGGATGAAGGAGTATTTCGTCATTTTGGTAATCATATCCTTGCCTCCTCTTCCGCTTCATGTCTGTTCTTGACTATCTTGGATGAAGCCTTGGACAGATTTTCCTCGTCTTCCATGAAACGCTTGATTTTCCGGATGGCCTCCAGGTATCCGGGAATCTGGACTTTTTCATACAGATTCACTTTCTGCGTCGTTTTCTTGCGCTGGAAATCCAGAATCCTGCTCTTTTCCTTGTAGACTTCGGATTCAATCCCCAGTCTCGAAAGCTCTTTCAGGATGGCCACTCCGTCAGCGTACCACGCCGGCTTGGCGAAGGCGTTGAAGTCGTGGATCTCGTAATGGATTCCCTTAAGCTCCGGCGTCTTCACCCCGGCCACTTTCACTGTTCCCAGGTCAACACCGGTGATGGATATAAGACCCGGTTCGAATTCGTTCCACAATGAGGCGAGATAGTCATATTTTTTCAGTGAGGCGTCAAGATCTTCAATAAGCCCCGCCGCTTTCGCCTTGGCCTTGCGCACCTCAAGTCTCAGGGCGGACTCCTTGTTCTTCAGTGTCGGGAGCGCGTTCTGCCTGACCTTGAGCTGCTTGCCCATGTCGTTCAGTGAGGTCTTGTTGTATTGGAACTTTATAGCCATAATATGTCCATTTTAGTCATTCCCCGGGCCAGTATTTGTCAATGAGATCCTGCCTGATACCTGTCTCGGCCTTTGAGAAATATTTGCCGAAAAGTTCCCAAGCAGTATCCAGCATCTCGTCGATCTTGATGTTTACGTCTATTGCAAGAAGCCGTGATGCATATTCCTTGGCATAGTCGAGGCAGCGCAGGTCATAGTCGCTCAGGTCGAAGCCGTTTTCCAGTTTGGTCTTTGCATTCTGTGCATCTGCATAGAGACGTACGCCGGCATTCATTACCTGGTTGTGGTCCTCTCTGGTCTGTTTCCCGATCACGAGCTGTTTCAGACGGGAGAGTGAACGGAACGGGTCGATGATGATCTTCCCGGAATCCGGATCTGCACGCAGATAAAGCTGGCCTTCTGTAATATAACCTGTGTTGTCCGGTATGGCATGCGTGATGTCTCCGTCGTTCAGCGTAGTGACCGCAATGATGGTGATTGAACCGCCGTCAGGAAGCTGTACTGCCTTTTCGTAGATCTTTGCCAGGTCCGAATAGAGGGATCCGGGCATTGAATCCTTGGAAGGAATCTGGTCCATACGGTTGCTGACGATACTGAGTGCATCGGCGTAGAGAGTCATGTCCGTCAGGAGCACAAGTACCTTTTCATTCTTGTCCACTGCGAAATATTCCGCGGCCGTAAGGGCCATGTCCGGAATCAGAAGCCTTTCGACAGGCGGCTGTTCCGTAGTGTTCACGAAGCAGATGATCTTGTCCAGCGCTCCTGCATTCTCGAATTCATGCCTGAAGTACAGGTAGTCGTCGTTTGTCAGTCCCATGCCTCCGAGAATGATCTTGTCGACATCCGCCCTCAGGGCTACCTGGGCCATAACATTGTTGTACGGCTGGTCCGGATCCGCGAAGAACGGGATTTTCTGTCCGGACACCAGGGTGTTGTTCAGGTCTATGCCTGCGATACCGGTAGGGATGAGCTGCGAAGGCTGCCTTCTCTTGTACGGGTTCACTGACGGTCCGCCGGTCTCTCTCTTCTCGCCTTCGATTTCAGGGCCTCCGTCTATCGGCTGTCCGTAGGCGTTGAAGAAACGTCCTGCAAGGCCGTCGCCCACCTTGAGTGTTGGGGGTTCCCCGAGGAATGCGACCTCGGCATTGGTAGGAATGCCTTCCGTACCTGCGAAAATCTGGAGTGTGACCTGGTCTCCTCTGGTCTTGACCACCTGTGCCAGCCTTCCGTCCACGGTCGCAAGCTCGTCATTCGACACGCCTCTGGCTCTCAGTGATACGGTCGCTTTCGTGATTGACTCCAGCTGCGTATATATTTTTTGAAATGCCTTATCTGCCATTGTTCAGAAGATTATTGAGTTGTTCCTGATATTTGTTGAAATCCGCGCTCCTGAACTCGGAGTAATTCATCTGTTTCAGGAGATTGATCATTTCCTTGAAGAAGTTGCGGCATTCTTCGAAGTCTTCGAATCCGAACTCTCTGTCGCAGATTCCAAGTACGAGATTGAGCATGTATTCCTGCCTGTCCATAGGGGTGAGGCTGTCCACGGGGTCGAACGCATCCTGCTGGAGTATGATGAAGTCCACGAGCTCCGATTTCCAGAACAGTTCATGATAGCTCATCGGCACTCCGTCGTCTCCGAGGATGTTGATCTGGTCGTTCGCCTCCTTTCCGCGCCGGATGATGTATTTGGTCTTTTCAACCTTCTCGACCCATCCTTTCCCGACTTTTGCCGAGAGGTATTCCTGTATTTCCGGATATTCCAGATATTTTGAATAGGAATCGATCGGATTTACGGCAGGGTAGCGTTTCTGGTCGGCCCTCTTCTGTTCAAGAGCGTAGAAGCATCTTGCTGCCTTCTTGGTGGATTCCGTCACAGGTTCCTTGAGGTTTCCTCCGGCAGGGGAGACTGTCCCGATGAATGTCACTGAGCCTGTATGTCCGTTGTTCAGCACGACCATCCCGGCACGGGCATAGAAGCTTGATATGATTGCGGACAGGTCTACAGGGAATGCGTCTGCTCCAGGAAGCTCTTCCATCCTGTTGCTCATCTCACGCAGGGCCTGAGCCCACCTTGAGGTGGAGTCTGCAAGGAGCAGCACCTTGAGCCCCATCGCCCTGTAATATTCGCATATTGTCATCGCCGTATACACGGATGCCTCCCTTGCAGCGACAGGCATGTTGGACGTATTGCATATAATCGTGGTACGTTCCATCAGATGCCTGCCGGTATGAGGGTCTATCAGCTCCGGGAATTCAGTGAATATCTCCACTACCTCGTTCGCACGTTCTCCGCAGGCGGCCATCACGATCACATCTGCGTCGCCCTGCTTGGCTATGGCATGCTGAAGGACTGTCTTGCCGCAGCCGAAAGGTCCAGGGATGAAGCCCGTACCGCCTTCTGCAATCGGGTCGAGGGTGTCGATCACACGGACACCCGTTTCCATGATTCTTGCAGGCCTCGGCTTTTCCCTGTAAGCCTTGATCGGCACCTTGACCGGCCATTTCTGTGTCATTGTCACGTCAATGTCCCGGCCTGAAGCATCTGTGAGCACGGCAATTGTCTGTGTCACCGTGTATTTGCCGGCAGGCACGACGGACTTTACCGTATATTCTCCCTGGAAAGAGAACGGCACCATTATCTTGTGCGGCAGCCATCCTTCCTTGACTTCTCCGAGCCAGTCCGCGGCAATCATCTTGTCTCCGGCCTTGGCCAGGGGGATGAAATCCCATTCCTTCTCTTCGTCCAGCGCCTTGGTGTATTCACCCTTTTGGAGGAATACGCCTGTCATGGTCGTGAGGTCGTTCTGAAGTCCGTCATAACAGCTTGACAGCAGTCCCGGTCCGAGTGTGGCTTCAAGCATCTTGCCTTCAAATTCCACATCGTCACCGTTTTTCAGTCCTCGCGTACTTTCGAAGACCTGTATCGAGGCATTCCTGCCGCTGACCTTGATGACCTCGGCCATGAGACGGGTGCCTCCTGATGTCACATAGCAGAGTTCATTCTGCGATACAGGGCCGGATATTTCCACCGTGACAAGGTTGGAAACAATGCCGGTAACCTTTCCTGTACTTTTCATATAGTATTGTATTATTTGATTGTCAGTTAATTGTGCCGGACGGGCTATATTCCACGCCCTTGAAAGTACTCATGACTTCGTCAACGAGGCTGCGGAACATTTCCCTGCCTTTCCCTTCGTCCAGCTTCATCCATCTGTCTATTATCTTCAGCCTGGCAATGAAGCTCAGGATGACGGTAAGGTCAAAATAGTGGAACAGCGTAAGCTCCTCAGCCTTGGCCCAGTACAGATCGTCCATGCCTCGCTCCCTGGAAAGGATGTCTGTACCGGCAAGTACGGCGTCAAGCTTCTCCATGTCCTCCGGTTCCCTGCCAGGGATGGATATGATGTCCTTGTCCGTATTCCTGCCGAGAGACCTGTTGAGATACCTGACCTTGGCGTTCCTTACATCCAGGTCGAAGCTGAACCATTCCCGGATGAACCTGTTGCCGTGTGAAAGGGCCTTCAAGTAGAATTCTTCCGTGAGATTCTCTGCAATGTACCCGTCTTCAAGGAATTCGATGACAGAGACATCCCTGGACGAGCAAAGCTTCTTGATCTCGCCGATAATGGCATCCGCATCGGTTTCCCCGGCCATCCAGTCTCTGGACAGATCGGGAAGTCCGGCTATGATATAATGGTAGTTGTTCATCTGGCTCCGGATTATTCCCCGAACAGGATTTTTCTGGTCATTGGCCTGAGATAGCCTGATATCAGTTCCTTGAATGTATCGTCGGTGAAGCTGACGAACCACCCTTCACCCTTCGGCCCGATAGTGAAACCTCCGGATATCTTTCTGGAGAAACCGAGTTCGACGCCCTGTCCGAGGGCGGATGCGAGTTCCTTGCGGAGATATGACCTGGTCTTTTCCTGGAAGGATTCCGGCAGGATGACCGTGAGCGCTTCCGGACTTGAGGCGTCTGGATTGAAAGCCTTGGCTACGGATATGATGACATCCCTGACGAATTCACCGGATGTGAGGGCGTCCGTGATTTCCTTGTCGGAAATCTTGTTCACCAGCATGTTGCCGATATCCTGTCTGAGAGCGGTGAGGCATTGTCCTGCGGCCATTTTAAGGTCCCCTTCGACCTTGCTTTTCAGGCTGTCGGCCTCTTTCCCTGCGTCAGCGAGTATCTTGTCGGCTTCGGCCCTTGCCTTGGCTATGATATCTTCCGCCTGCGCCTTGGCTTCGTTGAGGATGGCTTCACCTTCCTGTCTTCCCTTGGACAGACCTTCGTTGTACAGCCTGTCCGTCAGCTCCTGCAATTTGTTCTGCATATCTATTGATCTTTAGTTATAATCGTGTCATTGCGGTTTTGCAAAAACCAATCCTAACAAAGTTAATAGAAAAACCGGAAGAGACTTCAAAAAAAACTTTTTTTTGCATCTGTTCCGCAAAACGGAAATATGTGCATGTCACCCGGAGTGCCTGAACGACCTTCATCCGGCCATGCGGGAGTCCGTATCAGGCAAGTCGCGGGCAGGCAATCCGCGACCAGGACTTTATTGACACAGGAGAGGGGAATCAAAAGTCCTGAATGGACCGCGAACCCCCTCTCATTAAGATGATACACACATCGTCCTGGATGTTTGATTTTTATTATTGATAACGTGAATTCGATGAAATGAATGGAATGAATTTCAGAGAATTACCACTATAGAGGACGAAGTCCGGCGTAAGTTCTCCCCTACGCAGGGGAGAATTTAAGAGGGGTGACACGAAAAAGGAAAGGGATTTCGAAGAAATCGTAACGTCAGTTCGACGGAATCTCTGATATTGAACAGAATAATTCGTCGAACTGACGTTATTGATACTTCTTTCCGGAATACCATGCCCGGCCCACGCTGTCACCGACGGCTGCAGTCCCGTCTCCTTTCCCCTCATCCGGGATTCCCGTTTTCTCCGAACATGCGTAGAACCCTGTTGTCATGGCTGCCGTCATTATTGCAATGCAGTTTCGTCAGAAGCATTCCCTCAGTATCCGGACAATGTTCTCCGCCTTGCCCATGGTGTAGAAATGTACGGCCGGGACACCATGAGCCAGCAGATCCTTGCATTGCGCTATGCACCAGTCTGTCCCTATGCGGTAGACAGCCTGTCTGTCATCTCCGGCAGCCTGTATTTCGGACGTAAGCTCCACAGGTATGTCTATGGAAAAAGATTCCGGGAGGAGTGAAATCTGCCGGGCCGTGGTAAGCGGTTTCAGCCCCGGGATGACCGGAACTGTAATCCCGGCCTTGCGGCATCTGTCCACATAGTCATAGTAATACCTGTTGTCGAAGAACATCTGGGTGACTATGTAATCTGCGCCGGCATCGACTTTTTTCTTGAGATTTGCTATGTCTGTCTCCATGTTCGGAGCCTCGAAATGTTTCTCCGGATAGCCGCCGACACCTATGCTGAAAATGCCGTTGCCTTTCTCGAAATTCCTGATGGCAGAGACCAGCTCGTCCGCATATCTGTAGCCTCCTGCCGTGGGAGTGAATCTCTTTTCACCGGCTGTACAGTCACCCCGGAGGGCCATGATATTCTCGATGCCGAGGAATTTGAGGTCGCTCAGCTTGTTGTCTATCTCGTCGGCGGTGTTGCCCCCGCATATCATGTGTGGCACTACGTCTATCTTGTATGCTGTCATTATGGCGCAGCACACCGCCACTTCGCTGACCTTGTTCCTCACGAGGTGGCGGGAAAAGGTGCCGTTCATCTCTTCCCTGTATTCGTATTCGTCCCTGTGGCAGGTGACGTTGATATAGCGCGGTTTGAACTCCATGAAGGGCCTGACAGACTCTATGAGCTCCTTGTTCGTGATGCCTTTCATCGGCGGCACTATTTCCAGTGACGGAAACGGTCTGGCGCTGTCCTTAAGTATGTCCTTTATTTTCATTTTCCTGCTGTTTGTTTAAGGTCGGTCCGTTGGATTTTCCTCTCTCTCCGGGAGGCCTGCCGCGGACCAGGTTATGCTTCTTCGGTGAGATGTCCGATCAGCTCTCTTCCTTCCTTGGCGGTCATGTTTCTCCGCCTGCAGTAGCCGAGGAACTGCTCTCCGCTTATATGCCTTATTTCGAAGTATGTGGCTTCGGGATGCATGAATATCATGCCGCAGATGGATGCGTCCGGACTCATGCCGAAACTTTCCGTGAGACTGATACCAAGCTCCCCGGTGCCTTGCAGATGCTCCAGTATATCTTTCTTGACAGAATGGTCTGGCAGGCTCGGATATCCGGCCGCCGGCCTTATGACCTTTGTCCCTGCTTCGTGTATGGCATCCCTGATCATGCCGTCAAGCATTGTTGCCGTGGCTTCTGCCAGTGTGTCGAGGATCGCCTGCCCTGTAAGGTCCTGCCGGGTGGCCGTGTCCGCTGAAATGGCGAACAGTCCGCACGGTGTCCTGATACCTTCTCTCTCCGGCGGGACGAAATCCGCAAGTGACAGGCATGCTTTCCTGCCGTCCCCGAGTACGGATGCCTCTTCCTGGCGCAGCATGGGGATACTGAAGCTTGTTCCGTCCTTTTCCATGACGACAGTATCGCCGGATGACCAGGCGTCGTAGAATTCCATGGCATAGCATATCCTGAGCCCTTCCTCCTTCTCCATGTGCCTGAGCTTGTCCAGAGCTTCCTGTTTCAGTTCAAGAGCCTGCAGGCTTTCCGTATCAGTTATCCTGCATATCAGGAAGAAAAGTTTCCAGTCGAAATGTTTCATGACCTCATCCGCGGAAATGCAGCGTGCCGGTATTGACCGCAGGGAGAAATTACCGGGCTTCAGGTAGCTCTTTGCCGGGAATGACGGAGGCGGGGCTGTCTCTCCCTTCCTTTTCCCTTCATTGTAGAGCGCCCGTATCCTTTCCTGCTTCAGATGCTCTTCTTCTATGAACTTCTTCCTGTCCATCATGTATCTCTTGGCCATAACTGCGCTTGCGGAGGCATCGGCCCCGTAGAATACATAGTCATAGAGCGGAGCGAGCCTGACTGCCGTATGCAGTGCTGAGGTCGTGGCCCCTCCTATGAACAGCGGAGTGTCCATTTTCCTGGATGACATCTCCCTGCATATCTCTTCCATCTGGTAGAGAGACGGTGTGATGAGTCCGCTGACCGCAATTATGTCTGCCTTGTTCCTTGCCGCCGTTTCCAGGATTTTCTCCTTTTCCACCATCACACCCAGGTCCGTGACATGGAAGCCGTTGCATGACAATACTATGGCGGTGATGTTCTTCCCGATGTCATGCACGTCACCCTTGACCGTGGCAATCACGATTTCCGGTTTCCTCCCACATTGCGCATCCCGGCTTTCTGAAGTCTCTTCCATGTACGGCTGCAGGAAGTCCACGGCATCCTTCATTATCCTTGCGGACTTGACGACCTGCGGCAGGAACATCTTGCCTTCCCCGAAATATTCCCCGACTGTCTCCATGCCGGACATCAGGGTCTCTTCGATGACCCTTACCGCACTTCCTTTCTCCCTGAGCAGCGCTGCAAGGTCTGCTTCCATATTGTCGGCCCTGCCTTTGACCAGGGCTTTCCGTATCCTGTCTTCAGGAGTGCCTGCGTCTGTGGCGCCATCACCATGAGCGGAACTGTCGCCGGCAGGGGAGGCGGCAGTCTCTCCTGCGATCCTTCCTGCTATTTCAATAAGCCTGTCGGTCGCGTCAGGTCTCCTGTCGAAGATGACATCCTCGATTCTTTCCAGCAGTTCCGGGTCGATGTCATCATATACTTCCAGCATTGACGGGTTTACGATGGCCATGTCAAGACCTGCCTCCAGAGCATGGTACAGGAATGCCGAATGCATGGCTTCCCTGACCCTGTTGTTGCCTCTGAATGCAAATGAAAGATTGGAAATTCCACCGGAAGTGAGGGCTCCCGGAAGATTCTCCTTGATCCACCTGACGGCATCGATGAAGTCTGCCGCATATCTGGCATGGCCCGCAATGCCCGTGGCCACGGACAGTACATTCACGTCGAAGATGATGTCTTCCGGAGGTATCCCCGCGTCTGTCAGCAGCCTGTATGCCCTGGCACATATTTCAGTTTTCCTGGAGTAGCATGTGGCTTGCCCCTGTTCGTCGAAAGCCATCACCACCATGGCAGCGCCGAGGTCGTGGACCAGACGTGCCTTCCGGAGGAATTCCTCTTCCCCGTCCTTAAGGCTGATGGAGTTCACGATGGACTTTCCCTGTGCGTTCTTCAGACCGGCCACGAGGGTGTCTTCATGTGAAGAATCTATCATGAGCGCAGCCTTGGCCACATTCGGGTCATTGGATATGTAACGGGTGAAGACGGTCATTTCCCTGGTACTGTCAAGCATGGCGTCGTCCATGTTGATGTCGATGACAGGGGCTCCTCCTTCTATCTGTCCGGCGGCTATTGCAAGCGCCTCTTCGTATTTCTTTTCAGATATGAGACGTGCGAATTTCCTGGACCCGGCCACATTGGTGCGTTCACCTATATTGGTGAAGCGGTCAAGTGTCACTGTCTCAAGCCCGCTTACCTTGAGGACCGTGCCGTGTGACTTGATGGGAACCGGTCTGGGACGGATACCTTCAAGGGCCCCGGCAATGGCCTTGATGTGTGCAGGGGTGGTGCCGCAGCATCCTCCGGCAATATTCAGGAGTCCTTCTGCCGCCATGGCCTTCATGTCCGCAGCCATTTTCTCAGGGGTCTCGTCGTAGCCTCCGAGTTCGTTCGGAAGCCCGGCATTGGGATAACAGCTTACAGCGCATTCTGCGAATGACGCCACATCACGCACCAGCGGTGCCAGTCCTTCAGCTCCAAGTGAACAGTTCAAACCGAATGACAGCAGAGGATAATGCCGGACCGCGGTGTAGAATGCCTCAAGTGTCTGTCCGGTAAGAGTCCTGCCGCTCTTGTCCCCGACAGATACGGATATCATTACCGGGAAATCCTTCTCCGGGAAGAGTGCCGAGACAGCTGACAGTGCGGCCTTGACGTTGAGCGCGTCGAAGCATGTTTCAATCAATACCGCATCCGCACCGCCCCTGGCCAGGGCTTCAATCTGTTCCTTGTATGCGGCTGAAATTTCATCGAACGAATACGGCCTGTACGCAGGGTCATTCACATCCGGCGACAGGGACAATGACTTGGACGTCGGGCCTACGCTTCCTGCAACATAGACTTTCCTTCCTGCGGCGATATAGCTGTCTGCAGTCCGCCTTGCGATGCATGCGCCTGCATAAGCCATTTCCGCGGCCTTGTCTGAAAGGCCGTATTCTTCCTGCGATATGCGGTTGGAACTGAACGTGTTAGTCTCGATGATATCCGCGCCGGCTTCTATGTATTCCTTATGTATGGCGGCTATCACGTCAGGAGCCTCTATGTTCAGCCTGTCGTTGTTCCCGTCTTCAACAGGGGAGTAGCGCTGTATCATGGTACCCATGGCACCGTCCAGGATGAGTATCTTGTTGTCTGCAACAGTCATCATTGTCGATCGGATGTTTTTCAGGAAACGCTAATATACGAAAAACCTGGAAACCTGCGCTGATCCTCCGGCAGATTTCCAGGTCATGTATTGCAATGTCAGAAATCTATGCGATAGTGACTATCGGCGCGCCTTCAAGTACGGAATCTCCCTTGCTGACATTAATTGCTGTCACAGTACCGTCGTGTGTGGCTTCGATGACATTCTCCATTTTCATCGCCTCAAGCACGGCTACCTGCTGTCCCTGTTTCACAGTGTCTCCGACCTTGACGGAAATCTCTATGATCACGCCTGGCAGAGGGGCCGTGACCGGCTTTCCGTTCCCTGATGCAGGGGCCGGTGCCGGAGAAGCTGCAGCTGCAGCCGGTGTCGGTGCCGGGGCAGATTCCACCTTGGCGGCCGGTGCCGGTGTCGGTGTCACAGGTGCTGCCGCCTGAGCCTGGATGGCTGCTGCTGCGGCAGAGCATGAAGCCACGCCGGATTCTACTGAATACTGTATCCCGTTGACGGTGACCACTGCGCTGTCCCCGTTTATGGAGTTTATCTCGACATTATATTCGTTGCCGTTTATCTTGAATTTGTACTGGCTCATTTTTCCTGGATTTTAGTTCTTACTTTTTTCTCTCAGGCAGCTGTCTGAGTGTGGAATGTCTGTCTGCCCATGCACTTAAGGTCGGCTTTATCGTCAGGACAAAGCTTTCCTGGTCGTGGACTATCCCGCAGGCGTGCATCTGCAGCGCCATTGCTATGGCAGCATAGGTTTCTCCCGCAAGGGTCTGTTCCATGGCCCTTGCAAGCATGCCTGCCTTTTCCGGTGTCATAAGTCTGTCCATAGTATCAGAGAGGGAGGTTATCATGTTTCTTGGCAGGGTTGGTGACTTTCTTGTTGGAAAGCTGCTCAAGTGCCCTGATTACACGGAATCTCGTGTTCCTCGGCTCTATGACATCATCGATATAGCCATAGCTTGCGGCATTGTACGGGTTGCAGAACAGGTCGTTGTACTCCTTCTTCTTCTCTTCGGCCACCTTCGCCTTTTCTGCAGGGTCTTCGATAGCCTTGATTTCCTTGGAATAGAGAATCTCCACTGCACCGTCAGCACCCATGACAGCTATGTTGGCGGAAGGCCATGCATAGTTGATGTCGCCGCGGAGCTGCTTGCAGCTCATCACGATGTGTGATCCGCCGTATGATTTCCTGAGGGTCACGGTCACTTTCGGCACTGTGGCTTCGCCGTATGCGTAGAGGAGCTTTGCTCCGTTCACGATGATGCCGCCGTATTCCTGCTGTGTGCCGCAGAGGAAGCCAGGTACATCCACCAGTGTCACGAGAGGGATGTTGAATGCATCGCAGAATCTCACGAAACGTGCAGCCTTGCGCGATGCGTTGATGTCAAGTACGCCGGCGAGTATCTTAGGCTGGTTGGCCACAATGCCGACTGACTTGCCGTTCATCCTTGCAAATCCTATTATGATGTTCTTGGCCCATGACTTGTGGATCTCGAAGAACTTGCCGTCGTCCACAATGCTGCCGATCACCTGGTACATGTCGTATGCCTTGTTGGGATTGTCCGGGATGATGTCGTTCAGCATGTCGTCCACCCTGTTCACAGGGTCGTCAGTAGGGACATACGGAGGCTCTTCCATATTGTTCTGAGGAATGTAGCTGAGGATTTCCTTGATGATCTTGATGCCTTCTTCCTCGTTCTCGGCAGCGAAATGCGCCACACCGCTCTTGCTGGCATGAACGCTTGCCCCGCCCAGTTCTTCCTGGGTCACCACTTCTCCCGTGACGCTCTTGACCACGGCAGGTCCGGTCAGGAACATGTATGAGGTGTTCTTGACCATGATGTTGAAGTCTGTGAGGGCAGGGGAGTACACCGCTCCGCCTGCGCAAGGCCCGAATATGCCGGAAATCTGCGGGATGACACCTGAAGCCATGATGTTCCTCTGGAATATCTCGCCGAATCCTGCAAGGGCGCAGATGCCTTCCTGGATACGTGCTCCGCCCGAGTCATTGAGACCTATGCACGGGGCGCCGTTCTTCATGGCCATGTCCATGACCTTGCATATCTTCTGTGCCATTGTCTCCGAAAGCGAACCTCCGGATACAGTGAAGTCCTGTGCGAAGACATATACGAGACGCCCGTCAATGGTGCCCTGTCCTGTCACGACTCCGTCACCGTCATATTTGGTCTTTTCCATACCGAAGTTTGTGCAGCGGTGCTGGACAAACATGTCATACTCTTCGAAGCTGCCTTCGTCAAGAAGCATTGCAATTCTTTCCCTGGCAGTGAACTTGCCCTTGGCATGCTGGGCGTCAATCCTTTTCTGGCCGCCGCCCATGCGGGCCTTCGCCCTGCGCTCGACAAGTTCCTTGATCTTTTCCTGTTGGATACTCATAACTTCTGGTATTGTTTGTTTTTCTTTGATACTGGCGGACGCGGCCTTTATTCCTCGTCCACGATCTTCATCGTGTGGTACACGTTCTGGACATCGTCGTCTTCCTCAAGCCTTTCGATCAGCTTGTCAAGCTCGGCACGCTGCTCTGCCGGAAGATCCTTGAGCTCCACGTTCGGTATCCTTACGAATTCACCCGACACAAGCTCGTATCCGTTGTCCTCGATAAATTTCTGGATATTGTTGAAGGCTGTGTATTCGCCGTATATGACAATGGTCTTGTTGTCATCCTCATCCGTCTCCTCGAATACTTCTTCCGCACCGTAGTCGATCAGCTCAAGTTCGAGCTCTTCGATATCCACTGGCTTGTCGCTCTTCATACGGAAGAGACATTTGTGGTCGAACATGTATTCCGTACTTCCGGATGTGCCGAGGGAGCCTCCGCTTTTGGTGAAATATGAGCGGATGTTAGCTACAGTACGGTTGTTGTTGTCTGTTGCTGCTTCAATCAGGAAAGCCACGCCATGCGGGCCGTAGCCTTCGAAATTCACTTCCTTGTAGTCGCTCTGGTCCTTGTCGCTCGCCCTTTTGATCGCCCTCTCGATATTGTCCTTTGGCATGTTCTCGCTTCTGGCGGTCTGGAGCAGCGCCCTGAGCCTCGGGTTCCCTGTCACGTCCGGGCCTCCCTGCTTGACGGCTATGGTTATTTCCTTGCCTATCTTTGTGAAGACACGGGCCATGTGTCCCCAACGCTTGAATTTTCTTTCCTTCCTGAATTCAAAAGCTCTTCCCATATATGTTCCTCTTATTTCTCTGAGATTGTTTCTGCCCTTGATATGTACTTGTCGATATCCATTGCCTCTACGGACATAGGATAGCTCTCCTTGATCGTATTGTATGCGTTGAGAGCCTTGCCGTAGTCTCCGAGAGCCTCATATGTGAGGCCTGCCTTGAGCAGGTATGTGGCTGCGAACGCATTGTCTGCAATGGAGGCTGCCTTCTCGAAATAGTGTACGGCTTTCGTATAGTCGTTAAGGCCTGTATAGGCGTCGCCTATGCATGAAAGCGCCCTGGCCTTCAATATCTTGTCAGTACCCTTGTATGAAGTCAGGTAGCTTATCGCCTCGTTCCAGTTCCCGAGGTTGAGCTCGCAGATGCCGGCGTAGAGATATACGGCCTTCCCGGCCTTGCTTCCGTACTCGTCGATGACCTGGGAGAAGCCGAGCACGTTGCCGTCCCCGTTCAGCGCAAGGTCATATTCACCGTTGCGAAAATTGGCTTCAGCCTGGAACGTCTGCCCGAGGGCTTCCTGCCTGGCCGGCATGTATCCGTACTTGTGGTAGATGAAGATACCTGCACATGCAATAATTACGACTGAAATGGCGATGATGATGGCTTTTCTGTTGTTCGTGAAGAAAAGCTCTGTTCTGGAGACTGCTTCCGCTACAGCAGTGTTCTTCTCCGTGTTTTCTTTAGACATATTCTGAAACTTTTAGATTTTGCAACTTCATGGCCGCCTTTCCGACACCGGTGTACAGCCGGACAAAGCAGCGCGCAAATTTATAAAAAAATGTATAAATCCACAATTATTTGCCTTTAATTTAATATCTTTGCCAAGATAATAAAAACATCAAAATCGGCTTCCGGCATGCCTGTACTCGAAAAAATAGTAATATCCGATTTCCGGAACATCCGCTTCCAGGAACTTTTTTTCTCCCCCAATGTCAACTGCATATCAGGCAATAACGGGGAAGGAAAGACGAACCTGCTGGATGCCGTGTATTATCTGTCGATGACCAAGAGCGCGTTCGCTTCTTCGGACAGATACAATTTCCGGTACGGTACTGAGGAATTCTCCATCGGAGGTACGTACAGGATGCAGAACGGGCTTGAGAGCAGGTTCTCCGCCAATGTCAGGGCGTCGGGTGAGAAACGCTTCCGTGCCGACGACAAGGCCTATTCAAGGATATCCGAACATATAGGTGTGCTGCCGGTGGTGCTGGTGTCCCCGGCTGACGGCTCTCTGGTGAGCGAATCCGGAGAAGAAAGGCGCAGGTTCGCCAATTCCGTGCTTTCGCAGATGGACAGGGAGTACATGTATTCCCTGCAGCAGTACAACAGGCTGCTCTCACAGAGAAATGTGATGCTCAAGTCCCCGTCTTTCGACCGGGGGCTGATGGCTGTGATAGACGAGCGGATGGAGCGGCTTGCCAGGCCTGTCTTCGAGGCAAGGAGGAAATTCGCGGATGACATACGCCCCGTGGTCTCTCAATATTATAATGTATTGTCTTCCGGAAGGGAGGATGTAGGCATAGAGTACAGGTCCGACCTGGAGTCAGGGGATCTGGCGGACATGCTTAAGGCTAACAGCGGCCGTGACTGTGCCTTGAAATACACGACTTCCGGGATACACCGCGATGATTTCGTGTTCACGATGGACGGCCACCCGATACGCAGGTGCGGATCGCAGGGCCAGCAGAAGTCTTTCCTTGTATCCCTCAAGTTCGCCCAGTACGAAATCATGAAGGAAAGCTACGGATATCCTCCGATGCTGCTCCTGGACGACGTGTTCGACAAGCTTGACATGACGAGGATAGCCAATCTCCTGTCCATGGTGGCCGGAAACGAGTTCGGGCAGATTTTCATCACGGACAGCAACAAGGTGAGGATGGCATCCATAGTGGATTCCATCACGAGTGACAGGGCATATTTTGAAACGGCAGACGGGACATTTTCAAGGATATGAGCAGATTGTCAAGGAAAAACGCCGTGACCATGGAAGAGGTGGTCAAGGAGTATGTCAGGAGCATGAAGATTGCTGCTGGCCTGAACGAACAGCTGATCTTCAATGCGTGGGACGCTGTGTCCGGAGTGGCGCAATATACGGTGTCCAGGTATCTCAGGAACGGTATCCTGTATTGTTCCCTGAGTTCCTCCGTGGTGCGGAGCCGGCTTTTCCCGCACAGGGACGAACTGGTGGAGAAGATCAATGCATATCTGCGTGAAGACGAGCTTTTCGTGCAGGATGATCCGTCTACGGGATTGCTGAAGGGGATAGTATTGAACTGAACGCCCGGAAGCGGCGGGCGCGGTATCGAATATTTCGGATATGGAAGGAAGAATTAAGATAGTGGCAGACAGCAATATCCCTTTTCTCAAAGGGGTATTCGAGCCATACGCTGATGTGGTGTATATTGACGGGATGGATATCAGGAAGGAGGATGTGGCGGATGCCGACGCCCTGATCATAAGGACTAGGACCAGGTGCAACGCCGCCCTTCTGGGGGATTCGAGGATATCCATGATAGCTACGGCCACTATCGGCACGGATCATATAGACGGGGATTTCTGCAGGTCCAGGGGCATCGAGGTGCACAATTCTCAGGGCTGCAATGCCGGCGGCGTGATGCAGTATGTGTTCTCCGCGCTTTACGGCACGGCTTCCCGCAAGTCCATCAAGCTCGACCATCCTGTAATAGGAATCATCGGAGTGGGCAATGTCGGCAGAAAGATAGAAAGCATGGCTGCCCATCTGGGGTTCGGGATACTCAGGTGCGACCCGCCGAGGGCGGCAAAGGAAGGTCCTGACGGATTCTGTACGCTTGACTATCTCCTTTCCCATTCCGGCATTGTCACGATCCATACGCCCCTTGACGAGACAACAAGGAACATGGCCGACTCCCGTTTTTTCAGCCTCATGAGGCCGGGTACATTCTTCATCAATGCCGCGAGGGGCGAGATAGTGGATGAGGCTGCTCTGATGGAGGCGATTCCCAAGCTCGGACCGGTAATCATAGATACATGGAACCATGAGCCGGACATCAATCTTGAGCTTATGGACATGGTGGACATTGCCACGCCTCATATTGCCGGGTATTCATTCCAGGGCAAGCTCAACGGTACAGCTTCCGCGGTGCAGGCTGTGGCACGTCATTTCGGCTTCAGCGGGCTTTATGACTTCTATCCGGAATATGATGAGGCGGAGCATGCACCGGTGCATCTTGATCTCCGCGGGAAGAATCAGGGTGAGATCACGTCGGTTTTTCAATATAATTATCCTATATTTACAGATGATTTCATGTTCCGTATGGCGCCGCAGGACTTCGAAAAGCTGAGGTCAGGATACAGGTACCGGAGGGAAATATGCATAGACTGAGCACAAGGGCCGTGGAATGTCCGGCCGGATACTATAATTGGTAATACCAACTACTTGATTGATAATTAAACACTTGATTGATAATACAAACGCGGGCGCTTGCCCGATAACTAAAACTGTGAAATATGTTCAACAAGGAAGACATCAGCCAGATTGAGTCCAGGGGCTCGTCTGCAGCATCTGCCCAGGCGCAGGTGGAACTTTTCAAGAAAGGATTTCCATGGATGAAGATACTTGCTCCTGCCACGCCGGGAAAGGGTATATGCGTCCTGGACGATGAAGAAGCCGCAAAAGCGGCAGAGTATTACGAGAACGCGGAGATTGCCGGGAAGTGCAAGTTCGTGCCTGCTTCCGGAGCCGCATCCAGGATGTTCAAGGACCTTTTCAGCGGTCTTGAGAAGCTGAATGGAGGAGAGGATGTCGCCCCGGGTTCGCCTGCGGCTGAATTTGTGGCAGCCATAGAGCGTTTTGCCTTCTATGACGAGTCTCTGTTCGGCAAGCCTGAGGATACTGCGGAGTGTCGCAGGAAGATACTGTCCAGGACATTGACATCGGAAGGACTGGACTACGGCTCCAGGCCAAAGGGAGTCCTGAAGTTCCACAAATACAAGGACGGTGAGGTGAGGACAGCCTTTGCCGAGCATCTTGTGGAAGCCCAGAATTATATGAGGAATGCCGACGGCTCGGCGAATATCGTGGTCACTATCTCACCGGAACACAGGGAGTTGTTCGAGGCGGCGTATGCGGCAGTCAGGGACGAGTATGAGAAGAGGTACGGCGTGAAATACAACATCACCTTCACATATCAGGACAAGGCTACCGACACCATCGCCGTGGACATGGAGAACAAGCCGTTCAGGACAGAGGACGGCAGGCTGCTTTTCCGTCCTGCCGGACATGGGGCGCTTATCTACAATCTGAACAATCTCAAGGAGGAACTTGTATCCATCAAGAATATTGACAATGTTGCCAATGAGCGTTTCCTGCCGGTGACGGCGAAGTACAAGAAGGTGCTTATGGGCAAGGCTCTGGAGCTCAGGGACAGGATTTTCGGCTACCTGCGCGAACTGGATGCCGTGACAGGTGACAAGCTTATGACACAGGTATATCCTAATATCCCGGGAGTCAATGCTATAGGTGCAGACGAGGCGTACCAGAGCGATGCCTGCCAGCTCCTGTGCAACGATATAGAGAATTTCCTTCTCAACGAATTGTGCATACAGATGCCGCCTGCAGATGACTGCAAGACCAGGGTCATCAGGCTGAGGGAGAAGCTCAACCGCCCTGTCAGGGTCTGCGGCATGGTCAAGAATCAGGGCGAGCCTGGCGGCGGACCTTTCATCATCGCGGAGAAGGACGGCTCCACTTCACTCCAGATACTGGAAGGTGCCCAGATCAACAAGGCTGACATACAGGCAGCTGCGGCTCTTGCTGCGGCCACGCATTTCAATCCGGTGGACATAGTGTGCTGCCTTCACAATTACAAGGGTGAGAGCTTCGACCTCCTCAAGCATGTGGACAACGAGGCAGGATTCATCAGCTCGAAAAGCTACCAGGGACGAGAACTGAAGGCTCTGGAGCTGCCTGGATTGTGGAACGGTTCCATGAGTGACTGGAATACGCTTTTCGTGGAAGTGCCGCTTGAGACTTTCAACCCTGTGAAGGTGGTTCTCGACCTGCTGCGGCCTGCCCATCAGTCAGAATAAAGAGTAAGACGTACTTGTAATTTGGTCGTTACCCTTAAGAGGGCTGTGTCAAAATGTAAATTTTGATGCAGCCCCCTTAAGGTTTTATACGGAGCGCGGAATCCCGCAGCCCGGGCCAGAAGCAGTTCCGTTGCCCCTCTCCTGAATCTCCGCGTATCTTTCCCGGCCATTCTCCGGCCGTTCTCCGACAATGCTCAGGCATCCGGATTATCCCCTTTTTTTCAATTTCCTGACTTTGACAATGCGTCACCCGCGTCACCATGAAGTTTTTTTTTAGGGAATTGCTGATTTTTAAGCTATTACAGCCATGGAAATCTCAGACTGTCAAAGTCAGGAACGCGTGAGGGTGGCCGAGTGTTTTTGGCCTGCCCTCACGTTTTACGTATCATTTTTTTGTCTGTCCTGTGCCGGAATCGAAATTTATATGTAAGTTTGCATCCGTGTACAGACCTGACCGGATATATTGTTTGACGAGAGTCCGATGAAATTTGGCCGGATTTTGGCGAAGACCTTGGTGAAGGTCCGATGAATCCCCGGGCCCCAGGTAAATAACTTGTCGGACAGACGTTATATTAAATGATGCCGGATGTTTAGATTTTTGGTATATTTGACTTCGCCATTTATACGGTGGCGCCTCGGTAATCGCAACCGAACTTGCATTACTCGCGGCTTCTACGCATGTTTCACGTTTATGGCGGGAATTACTCTGCTTTCCTGCCTTCATTCCTGTGCTGAAGATGCCTCGGACGTGGCTTTTATCGGAGAGCTGGAGGTAACGGGGACCGTCTATGACGACAATTCCGACAGCGGGGTCGCTGATATGATGGTCATACTCTCATCATACGAGTCAGATGACATCAATTTCAAGTTTCCCATTGCCAGAGACACTTCATACACGGATGATTCCGGCTTTTTCAGCATAAGGACCAGGGCCATGAGCGAAGGCTGGACATTCAGGCTTGCTGTCAAGGACAACATGCCTTCACGCCCGGGAGGACAATACCGCCTCACATCCAGGTTTGATCCTATACTTCATATAGAATTCGGAAAGCATATGATTGACAGCGAAGGGGTCTACCGGATGGACAACATCCCTGTCCCGGTCACGAGGGAATAAGCTATCCGATATCGGTGTTGCCTCCGTTGGTGTCACGCCAATGCTTCGGAGAACACCCTACGAGTTTGGTAAACTGCCTGTGGAAATTCGACCTGTCGCTGAACCCGACAATCTCACCTACCACATTGGTGGAAATCTTAAGGTCTGTCAGAAGAAGGTTCTTGGCATCTTCGATCCTGAGCTCCGTACGCCATGTCCTGAAATCTTTCCCGATCTCCTGGGAGAAATACTGGTTGAGCAGTTCCTTGGTGGTGCCTATTTCTTCGGCAATCTCTTCCCGGCTTTTGTCGTATTCCCTGTATTTTTTCTGGCTGACCCATTCGTCGAGCGCTTTCTTAATGGAATTGAACGCCGCTTCCGGTTCATTGCCCTGCTGCCTTTTCTTTTTCACAGTCTTTTCCTTCTTCCTTGAGGTCCTGGACGCCTGGCTTATGGTCCAGTGCCCGAATGCGTCAAGGAGCAGCTTGTGGCTGCCGAGAAACGAGATGAAATTTCCTGCAAAGTACAGGAGGAAAAGGATGTAGAAGCCGATATAAATGAACATGAAGCCTTTCAGGAACACAAGGTAGACAAGCACGAACATGTCTGTCAGCAGGGCAAGTATGAAGCAGAACTTCACCCACTTGAGCTTGTGTTCCTCGTCTTCGTCATAATATTTCTCAAGCATCATGATGCTGTGTTTGTACCACCGGTCGAATATTATGATGTAATAGATGCACAGGAGGCTGAACAGGATCATGCTCGCTATCATGGCCGTGTTCATCATGCGTTTCTCCCCGTTGAAGAACAGCTCCACAAGCCCGATGCTGACAAGGAATATGGCGAAAAGGGTAATCAGCAGCTTGCTGAAGTCTATGTATCTGTGTCCCAGAAGGTTGATCAGGGAAAAGGACAATGTGGTGGCTGAAAATGCCACGTTGATGAGCATCGTCGTGGCTGAAAAGACTTCGTAGTCCTTGATGTCGTGGTGGATAAGTGTGTATCCGAATATGAATGCGCAGAACAGATAGCTGAGCGCGACGATGTTCTTGGCTCTCGTCAGCCTGGTCGCATGCTCGGTCTGCGGCACTTTGATTATCATCATCACTATGGCAAGTGATGCTGCGGTTATCATAGCTATCCACTGGAAAAGCCTGATGTCATTGAAGCCGGCAATGAAATCCATCAGAGAAATATTTCTGGCCGGACGCCTGTCCGGCAATGGTTAAAAATCTTATGTTTTCCCGGAAAAAATTAAACTGTGCCGGAAACCGGCCTTGACGGTGCGGATCCGGCACAGTTGTCTGTCTGTCTCCCGGTATCAGGTGCAATGTTACCAGCCGAGCACGTATCCGAAGAGCAGCGGGGCTACGATAGTGGCATCGGATTCAATGATGAATCTCGGTGTGTCGACGTCCAGCTTGCCCCATGTGATCTTCTCGTTAGGCACTGCGCCTGAATAGGAGCCGTAGGATGTGGTGCAGTCCGAAATCTGGCAGAAATAAGCCCAGAGCGGTGTGCCTTTCCATCCGAGGTCCTGTTCCATCATAGGCACGACGCAGATAGGGAAGTCACCTGCAGTACCTCCTCCGATCTGGAAGAATCCTACGCCCTGTCCGCCTGAATTGTGCTTGTACCAGTCGGTCAGGAACATCATGGTCTCGATTCCTCCCTTTATCATCAGAGGATCGAACTCACCCCTGATGCAGTGGGCCGTGTATATGTTGCTGGTCGTGCAGTCTTCCCATGCAGGCACCACGATAGGGATGTTCTTCTCGCATGCTGCGAGCACCCAGCTGTCCTTAGGGTCGATCTCATAGTATTTCTCCAGGACACCGCTTCTGAGAAGCCTGTAGATGACTTCATACGGAAGAAGCCTTTCGCCCTTGGCCTTCATGTCTTTCCAGATGTCCACAAGGTGGTCCTCAAGCCTGCGGAACGCCTCTTCCTCAGGAATGCAGGTATCCGTCACCCTGTTCATGTGGTTGTTCAGAAGCTCCTTTTCCTGCTCTGGTGTCAGATCCCTGTAGTTCGGTACCCTGTAATAGTGGTTGTGTGCCACGAGATTCATGACATCTTCCTCAAGGTTGTTTGCGGAGCAGGACACGATATGTATCTTGTCCTGGCGTATCATTTCCGCAAGGGAAAGCCCGAGCTCTGCGGTACTCATGGCACCGGCCATGGCAAGCATCATCTTGCCTCCCTTGTTTATGTGCTCGTCGTAAGCCTTTGCGGCATCTACAAGTGCTGCAGAGTTGAAATGACGATAATGGTGTGTAATGAATTGAGAAATTGGTCCTTTTTCCATTTTCATTTTATATTTTAACTGATCGATTTTCCATTTATTGCCGAATCAACCTGCGAAATTAGCGATTTTTTCCCTATTTTTGCAACCGTTTTCACCTTATAATTTAATAAAAGGACTTCATATGCTGGATATCAACACAATAGCGGAACTGGAAAAAATCAGGACACCATTCTATCTGTATGATATGGAGCTCCTTCGCAAGACAGTGGACGAGGCTGTGCTCATGGCGGGCCGTTACGGTATGGAAGTGCATTACGCCGTCAAGGCTAATTCGGACAGCCGCATACTCAGGTATATTGCCGGCCGTGGCCTCGGGGCGGATTGCGTGAGCGGTAATGAAGTGATGTTCGCCCTCGGATGCGGCTTCCCTGCCGAGAAGATAGCCTTCGCCGGGGTCGGCAAGACTGACATGGAGATAGAGACGGCCGTCAGCCACGGGATATTCTCGCTTACTTGCGAATCCCTTCAGGAGATACAGGTGGTGGACAGCATTGCCGGCCGCATGGGGGTCAGGGCCAATGTGATGGTCAGGATCAACCCCAATATCGATGCGCATACCCACAAGTACATAACCACCGGGCTTGACGAGAACAAGTTCGGCATTCCGGAGCATGAGTTCGACGCTCTGGCCGGACTCCTTTCCGGCTGCGCCAATATCAATTTCAAGGGGTTTCATTTCCATGTAGGCTCCCAGATACTCGATGTCGGGGAAGTCTATTCACTGGAATGCGAGAGGGCAAGGGCCGTAGTAGCTTTTTTTGCGGAAAAGGGGCTTCACGCTACGAATATCGATCTCGGAGGCGGGCTCGGTATAGACTACAGGGATCCCGATGCGCATCCTGTACCTGATTTCGAGGCATGGTTCAGGACGCTGCAAGAGGGCATGTCTTCCATATCTCAGGAAGGCTGCGTCCGACCTTCTGTACATGTGGAGCCGGGACGCTCTCTGGTAGCCCAGTGCGGTTCTCTGATCACAAGGGTGCTGTATGTGAAATACGGGGTGAACAAGACGTTCCTTATCACGGATGCCGGCATGAATGATCTCATCCGTCCGGCCCTGTACGGAGCCTACCACAAGGTGGAGAACCTGTCTGCTTCAGCCAGGGACTGCGGCATGAAGACCTATGACGTGGTGGGACCGGTATGCGAATCCAGCGATGTCTGGGGAGAAGACAGACCGCTGCCTGAAAGCGTGAGGGGAGACCTTCTGGCTATACGCTCGGCGGGAGCATACGGACAGGTCATGGCAAGCAGGTACAATCTGCGTGATTTCGCGCCTTCGGTTTACCTTGACAGGCTCTGCGAAGTCCCTGACAGCATGAAAATGGTGAAACTGGCCTGACGTGACGGCCGGTCCCCGACATTTGGAAATATAAATCTGTAAAGACAATGTTTGACAATTTAGTAGAAAGACTGGAGCGCTCTTTCAAGATACTCAAGGGCGAAGGTAAGATAACAGAAATAAACGTGGCTGAGACCCTCAAGGATATCAGGAGGGCGCTGCTTGACGCCGACGTCAGCTACAAGATAGCGAAGGACTTCTGCAATGAAGTGAAGCAGAAGGCTCTGGGCATGAACGTTCTCACTGCCGTCAAGCCGGAGCAGATGATGGTCAAGATAGTCCATGACGAACTGGCGGCCCTGATGGGAAGCGAATCGTCGGACATCAATGTCAAGGGCCATCCCGGCATCGTGCTTGTGGCCGGTCTCCAGGGATCAGGTAAGACCACATTCTGCGGCAAGCTTGCATTGAACTGCAAGAGCAAGAGAGGCCTTAAGGTCATGCTTGCCGCGTGCGACGTATACAGGCCTGCCGCCATCGACCAGCTTAAGGTGCTCGGAGAGCAGATCGGGGTGCCGGTATATTCCGAGGACAATGTGAAAGATCCGGTGGCGATAGCAAGGAATGCCGTGTCACGTGCAAGACAGGAAGGTTTTTCCCTTGTGATTGTCGATACGGCCGGACGTCTGGCTGTGGATGAGGAGATGATGGACGAGATAGCTGCACTGAAAAAGGCGCTTGTCCCGACGGAGACCCTCTTCGTGGTGGATGCCATGACAGGCCAGGATGCCGTGGAGACCGCCAGGGCATTCAACGACAGGCTTGACTTCGACGGTGTCGTACTCACCAAGATGGACGGTGACACCAGGGGCGGAGCCGCGCTTTCCATCAAGGCAGTGGTCGGGAAACCGATCAAGTTCATAAGTTCCGGAGAGAAGATGGAGGCTCTCGATATCTTCCATCCGAAGAGGATTGCAGACAGGATTCTCGGTATGGGCGATGTCGTGACGCTTGTCGAGAAGGCCCAGGAGCAGTTCGATGAGGAACAGGCACGCAAACTCAAGAAGAAGCTGGCGAAGAACCAGTTCACCCTGATGGATTTCTATGACCAGATCCAGCAGATCAAGAAGATGGGAAACATCAAGGATATAGCGTCCATGATTCCCGGTGTAGGCAAGGCATTGAAGGATGTCGAGATGAGCAATGACTCTTTCAAGAGCGTGGAAGCCATCATCCTGTCCATGACTCCGAAGGAAAGAGAGAAGCCGGAGATCATCAACGGAAGCCGGCGCAAGAGGATTGCCGACGGCAGCGGCACAAGTGTCGCAGAGGTCAACAGGCTTCTGAAACAGTTTGAAGGCATGCGGAAAATGATGAAGTCCGCCATGGGGCTTGGTGCCATGCCAGGCATGATGCGGAACATGAGACGGCCGAGATAGGCCCGTGCATCGGACAGTCAAGATGATGAAGGACAAACTGGTCAGCCGCGACTATTGTGCGATCCTGGCAGCGAATTTCCTGCTGTATTCGGGGTTCTTCCTGCTTATGCCCGTACTTCCGTTCTATCTTGTCGAGGAGTTCGGGACGGAGAGAGGCATGATCGGGGTGATACTTTCGGCCTATACGGTGGCTGCGCTTGTGGTGAGGCCTTTTTCCGGCTATCTTCTCGACACTTTCCGCCGCAAGCCACTGTATCTTTTCGCGTTTTTCGTTTTCACTCTGATTTTCGGCGGATATATTGTCGCCGGATCACTTGCCGTATTCGTCATGCTCAGGATAGTGCACGGACTGTCTTTCGGAACAGTCACCGTGGCGGGCAACACTATCGTCATCGACATTACCCCGTCTTCACGCAGAGGCGAGGCTCTCGGCTATTACGGGCTTGCCAATAATGTGGCAATGGCCCTGGGTCCTATGGCCGGACTTTTCATGCACGATTATTATTCGTTTGACACGATATTCGTTACGGCCCTTGTCTGCTGTACTCTTGGCTTCTGCTTCGCGATGACAGTCCGGACACCGGCCAAGCCGCTGATGCAGAAGGATCCTCATATCTCCCTCGACCGGTTCATACTGCTCCGCGGTATCCCGTTGGGGATAGACCTTCTTCTCCTTTCCATCCCGTACGGCATCAACACCACTTATGTGGCCATGTATGCCAAGAGCATAGGACTTACACAGGGTACCGGTATATTCTTCACCTGTATGGCGGCAGGTCTTGCCATCTCCCGGCTTTTCTCGGGACGCCGGGTGGACAAGGGCAGGATAACGCAGACTGTGATTCTCGGCATGTATCTGGCAACGGCCGCATTCCTCGGACTCTATCTGTGTGAAGGCTTGATGCATCATTTCCCGGAGTTCACGAAATATCTGTTCTATTCCCTTGCAGTGGTGCTGGGAGTAGGCTTCGGTTCGATGTTCCCGGCCTTCAATACCATGTTCGTGAACCTTGCCGACCACAACCAGAGGGGTACTGCCACTTCAACATACCTCACGTCATGGGATGTGGGCATAGGTCTGGGCCTGATAACGGGTGGAATCATAGGGCAGGTGGCATCATTTTCGTATGCCTATCTGACCGGCACATTCCTGTGCATTGTTTCTTTTCTGTTCTTCAAATATTACAACGTGCCATATTTTGAGAAATACAGGAAACGCTGAAAAATCATCGTATGAAAAGATATGCAGTCATTCTGACACTGTTCCTTGCGGCAGCTTCCACGTCATGGTCCATTACCCTGGAAGAGTGCTACCGCATGGTGAGGGACAATTATCCTCTTGTGAAGCAATATGAACTGAACGAAGCCATGTCGGGATTCTCGTTCGAGAACGCGGCGATGGGATATGTGCCGAGGATAACGGTATCCGGGCAGGCGACATACCAGAGCGACGTGACGGCTTTCCCGGAGATATTCGAATCTCTTATGGCAATGACGGGCACTGACGTGGCCGGACTATCCAAGGACCAGTACAAGGTGCAGATGGAACTCACGCAGACAATCTGGGACGGCGGCTATTCCAAGGCCAGGCGCGAGGCAGTCAAGGCTGAGCAGGAAGTATCGAGGCTTACTCTTGACAAGGATATGGATGAACTCAGGAAAAGGGTGAACCAGATGTATTTCGGCATCCTTCTCATGGAGACCAATCTCAAGGCGAACATGTGCATGGATACCCTGCTTGTGTCCAATCTTGATGTGGCGGAGTCTGCAGTCAGGAACGGGGCGGCTCTGCAGAGCGATGTGGACAATATCCGGGTCGAGCTACTTTCTCTGCGCCAGCAGCGCAGGCAGCTTGAAAGTTCCATACGGACGTACAAGGACATGCTTGCCATAATGATCGGCCGCAAGATAGAGGATACCGAGGTCTTCGAGACTCCTGAGCCGAGGATAATCGAACCGGACATGAACCTCCGTACCGAGCTGCAGCTTTTCGATGCGAGGATCCGTGAGATCGAGACACAGAAAAAGATGCTTGATGTGGCTGTGATGCCCAAATTCGCCTTTTTCGCCCAGGGCTGGTACGGCAAGCCGGGGCTGGATATCTTCAATGACATAATGTACAACAAAATGTCCTGGAACGGGATAGCCGGCATTACCTTCAAATGGGACATATCCGGTTTCTATACGAGGAAGAACGACCTCAGGAAAATCGAGATGTCGCAGCGTTCCATAGAATTGCAGCGTGACGCCTTCTTGTGGAACACGGACATTCAGCAGACCCAGATCAGCAAGGAGATTGACAGAATGTATGACATCAAGGCTTCGGATGACGAGATAGTGCGCCTGCGGTCTTCGGTCAGGCAGGCATCCGAATCCAAATACCGTAATGGAGTGATTACCGTCAATGACCTGCTCCGCGACATAATGAATGAGAACAATGCGGTCATAGAGCGTTCCAGACATGAACTGGAATTGCTAAAGAACATCTATGACCTCAAGATCGTGCTTAATCAGTAACCAGTAATAAGGAAAATATCCGTGAATATTGATATGAGAACAGAATTCCTTGCCATGGCCGCTGCGGCTGTCATGGCAGTTTCGTGCAACGCCAACAGGAGCGGCTATGATGCCGAAGGGTATTTCGAGGCGACGGAAGTGACCGTATCTGCCGAAGCCAACGGGAGAATATTGTATTTCTCCGCCGGCGAGGGTGACCGTGTGGATGCCGGTGTGGTCCTCGGCTGTGTCGACACCGTGCAGCTGGACCTCACCAGAAGACAGCTTGAGAAAAGCGTGGAATCCGTCCTGAACAACCGTCCGGACATCAGTTCCCAGCTGCAGGTCCTTGAAGAGCAGCTGAAGACAGTCGGGAAAGAGAAGGAAAGGATTTCGCGTCTTCTTGCGGACGGGGCGGCCACCCGGAAGCAGATGGATGACGTCGAGGCCCAGGAGGCTGTCATCCGCGGACAGATCAATGCACAGCAGAAGGCCCTTGCCGGTTCGGTCTCAAGCCTTGACGCCCAGAGTGCCGGCATATTGTTGCAGATAGAGCAGGTGAAGGACCAGCTGTCCAAGTGCCGTATCGTCTCGCCTGTGAGCGGCACCATACTGACCAAATATGCGCAGGCCGGGGAATTCGTTTCGGCCGGACGTCCGCTCTTCAAGGTAGCGGATCTGGACAAGGTCTGCCTCCGGGCATACGTCACCTCGGCGCAGCTGTCTCAGATTACGATAGGCCAGGAGGTCAAGGTGTATTCCGACTACGGCAAGGGCTATTCCAGGGAGTACACCGGCCGGATCACCTGGATTTCCGACAGAAGCGAGTTCACTCCCAAGAATATACAGACAGACGACGAGAGGAAGAACCTTGTGTATGCCGTCAAGGTGGCCGTGGATAATGACGGGCTGATAAAGCTCGGGATGTACGGCGGAATCGTTTTCTGAAATGGATGCCATTGTCATACGGGGACTCAGGAAGAGTTTCAGGAAGGACCAGCCCCCGGCTGTCTGCCTTCAGGGCGAGACTGTCATCAGGAAAGGCGAGCTTTTCGGCATCATAGGTCCGGACGGGGCGGGGAAGACCACCCTGTTCAGGATGCTTGCCACACTTCTGGATCCGGACGAGGGATCCGCGACGCTTGAAGGCCTGGATGTGGTCAGGGATTACCGGAAGATCCGTACGATACTCGGATACATGCCGGGCAAGTTTTCCTTGTACTCAGATTTGTCCGTCAAGGAGAATCTTGAGTTTTTCGCATCTGTCTTCGGCAAGGACATAGACAGCAACTATGACCTTATAGAGAATATTTACTGCAGGCTGAGGCCTTTTGAGAAAAGGAAAGCGGGGAAGCTTTCCGGAGGTATGAAACAGAAGCTTGCGCTGTGCTGCTCGCTCATACACTCGCCGTCCATACTTTTCCTTGACGAGCCCACCACAGGGGTAGACCCTTCTTCCCGGCGTGAACTCTGGGAGAATCTCGCCCAGCTGAAGGCTGCGGGGATGACTGTCGTGGTGTCTACGGCTTATATGGACGAGGCTGACAGATGTGACCGTGTGGCCATGATGAAGTCGGGACGTTTTCTCACTGTGGATTCTCCCGGCAACATAATGAAACGTTTCGGCAAAAGGCTGCTTGCCGTGCGCTCCGACAATATGTTCTCACTGCTCAAGGATCTCCGGTCCCTGGATGCCGTGGAGAAATGCTATACATTCGGCGACACGCATCATGTGACATTGAAGGACGGCACAGAGGCTGACGCAGCCATGATAGCTTCCGAACTTGAGTCCGTATACGGGCACAAGGGGGTGAAGGTCTATGACGTACCGGCCACTCTTGAGGACTGCTATATGAATCTGGAGGAAGAATGATGGACAAGGGGCATGTCATAGAGGTAGAGCATCTGACCAAGCGTTTCGGCGACTTCACTGCCGTGGATGACATATCATTCCATGTCAGCAGAGGGGAGATATTCGGCTTTCTCGGTGCCAACGGGGCGGGGAAGACCACTGCCATGAGGATGTTGACCGGACTCAGTTTCCCCACGTCGGGCAAGGGCATAGTAGCGGGATTCGACATATGGACACAGTCTGAACTTATCAAGAAGCATATCGGATACATGAGCCAGAAATTCGCCCTTTACGGAGATCTGACCGTGCAGGACAATCTGGAGCTTTTTGCAGGCATATACGGTGTGTCACGCCGTGATGCCGGGCAGAGGATAGACGAGCTTCTCGGCAGGCTTTCTCTCTCTCATGAGAGAGGCTCCCTCGTCAAGGACCTTCCGCAGGGCTGGAAACAGAAGCTGGCCTTCTCGGTGTCGATAATCCACAAGCCGGAGATTGTCTTCCTGGACGAACCTACCGGCGGTGTCGACCCTGCCGCGAGAAGACAGTTCTGGGAATTGATATACGAGGCGGTCGATGAAGGCATTACCGCCTTTGTCACCACGCATTACATGGATGAGGCCGAATACTGCAACAGGATTTCCATGATGGTGGACGGCAGGATTGACGCCCTTGACAGTCCGGCGGCACTGAAGGCGCGCTACGGTGCGGGGTCCATAGCAGAGGTCTTCGACATACTTGCGCGAGGTGCGGTGAGGTCGGAGTGAGGTTGCAGGAGAGGAGTATAACCAGAGATAGCGGAGTGCGGGTATGAAAGAATTTTTCGCATTTGTAAGGAAAGAGTTCCTGCATATTTTCAGGGACAGGAAGACTCTTCTTGTGCTCATAGGGCTGCCGACCATGCTGATTGTGCTGTTCGGCTTTGCCATTTCTACGGAGATAAGGAATGTCAATATCGGCTTCTTCTCTCCGCAGGAAGATGCCGTACTGTCAAGGCTTGCAGACAAGATAGACCAGAGCGGATATTTCACAAGCGTGGGATGGATGAGGTCTGAGGCTGAGATAGACGAGGCGATGAGGCAGGGAAGGATAGACGTGGCTCTGATGTTCGGGAGCGATTTCACTTCAGGACTTTACAGCCCGGAAGGTGCGGTGGTCTCTGTCGTCACCGATGCCACGAATCCGAACAACGCATCGATGGAAGTGATGTATCTGGCCAGTATTATCAACGAATATTTCGGCAGTGACATCTCCAGGTCCGTATCCATGCGTATGGCTGCGTCGGCCAACATGTCTTCGGCGTCCGGCATGCTTGTCCCCAACCTCCGCATGCTGTACAATCCGCAATTGAAGAGTTCGTACAACTTCGTTCCCGGGATCATGGGGCTCATACTGATGCTTATATGCTCCCTCATGACATCGGTGTCCATAGTCCGGGAGAAGGAGACAGGCAGCATGGAGGTACTTCTTGTCTCTCCTGTCAGGCCTATCAACATAGTGCTGGCCAAGATGATACCTTATTTCGTGATAGCATGTGTCGTACTTCTGAACATATTGCTGCTGACCATATTCGTGCTTAAGGTCCCTGTGGCCGGAAGCTTTTTCTGGATGATTCTTGTATCTGTCATCTATATAATATTGTCTCTCGGGATAGGCATGCTTGTATCATCTCTTGTACGTACGCAGATAATAGCCACGCTTATCTGCGGAATGATTTTCCTGGTGCCGGTGATGATGTTCAGCGGCATGCTTTACCCTATCGAAAGCATGCCTGTGGCCCTGCAGTGGTTCGCCCAGGTGATTCCGGCCAAATGGTTCATAGAAGCCATCAGGAAGATCATGATAGAAGGTGTTCCGGTCAGGTATGTGACCATGGAAATATTGGTAATGACAGGTATGGCGGCCATGTTCTTCACGGCTGCCGTAGTGAAATTCAAGGACAAGCTATAGGTAAATATATTATGTCAGCATTCGGATATCTGTTCGTCAAGGAAGCCAGGCAGTTCAAGTCCAATCCTTTCATGCCGGTGGTCCTGATCCTGCTTCCTCTCCTCCTCATGCTTGTGGTCCCGCTTGCCGCCAACATGGAGGTGAGGGATGTCCGGCTGTCCATAGTGGACAGGGACCGTTCCACCATGTCCACACAGCTCATTGACAGAATCTCTCGTTCGGGATACTTTGTCTTTTCCTCCTATGAAGATTCCTACGAGGATGCGATGGAGCAGCTCAGCAAGGGGCGTGCGGACATTATCATGGAGATACCCGAGGGGGCGGAGCGGTCTGTCGGCAACGGGGAGAACGTGGAGATACTGATAGCGGCCAATGCCGTGAACAATACCAAGGGGACGATGGGCGGAGGCTATCTTTCGTCTATCGTGACAGACTATTCCGCCGAGTTGTCCGGCTCATCCGGCCTTGAGACCTCCTCACCGCTGACAATTATCCCGCAATACAGGTATAATCCGCATCTTGAATACAAACTTTTCATGGTCCCGGCCCTGATGATTGTGGTCATAATTCTTGTGGGCGGCTTTTTCCCTACGCTGAGCATTGTCTCCGAAAAGGAAAACGGCACTATCGAGCAGATCAATGTCTCTCCTGTGCGGAAAAGGGACTTTATCCTTTCCAAGGTCGTCTTCTATGGGATTCTCGGGATCTTCGCATTCACGCTGGCCATAGTGATAGCCCATTTCGTATACGGCCTGGCATCACACGGAGGTCTTCTGGAGATATATGTGAGCTCAATGATTTTCCTCGTGTTCATGGGAGGTTTCGGACTAATCATCTCCAATTATTCCGAGACCATGCTCCAGTCTGTTTTCCTGATGCTCTTCTTTGTCCTGATATTCATGCTGATGAGTGGTATTTTCACTCCTGTCAGCTCCATGGAGACATGGTCGCAGTATGTGACATACATCCTTCCTACAAGGTATTTCGTGAATATACTGAGGGCAGTGTGCCTGAAGGGCAGCAGCTTCTCCGACCTGACATTTGATTTTGTCATGCTTTCGGTATTTGCTGTGGTCATCAATATATTTGCCGTAGTCACATACAAGAAGCAGAGCTGAGCGGCGCAGAAGACATTTCTGAAGACATTTCTGCAAATATTTTCATGCAAATCCGCCGTTATTTGCTAAATTTAACGCGAATTCGATGAAATGAATGGAATGAATTTCATCGAATTACCTCTATGGAGGACGAAGTCCGGCGTAAGGAGGCTGGGTCAAAAGTCCCGAAGGGACCGCGACCGGAGGAAGCGATATCCCCCTAATAGGGGGTACAGGGGGTTAGGATGGGTCCAGTCTTTCGAAGAAAGACGTTTGAGGGTGACCAAAAGTCACTTTTGAGTCACCCTCTTTAAGAGGGGTGACACGAAAAAGGAGAGGGATTTCGGAGAAATCGTAACGTCAGTTCGACGGGATCTCTGATACTGAACAGAATAATTCGTCGAACTGACGTTAAATTTACATGAATTGATGCGTCGCACTGACGTTGTTTTTGTTAAAAAAAACGGTGCACCTGACGGTGTGCCTGCAGATTAAAAACGGACATATGGACCTGCTCTCTGTATTCAACCTTCCTGTAACAGATCCTACGTGGATTTTTCTTATAGTATTGATAATTATTCTTTTCGCTCCGCTTCTTCTCGGACGGTTGAGGATTCCACACATCATCGGGATGATTCTTGCCGGTGTGGCTGTGGGCGAGTTCGGTTTCAATATCCTTGAAAGGGACAGCAGTTTCGAGCTGTTCGGCCGTGTGGGGCTTTTCTATATTATGTTCCTCGCCGGTCTTGAGATGGACCTGGAGGATTTCCGGAAAAACAAGGTCAAGGGACTTGTGTTCGGCATTCTTACATTCACTATCCCCATGGCTCTCGGGATATGGAGCAGTATCTCGCTCCTGGATTATTCCCTGACGACATCCATATTGCTGGCGAGCATGTACGCCTCCCATACCCTTGTCGCATACCCGATAGTAAGCAGGTACGGGCTCGCGAGGCAGAGGAGCGTCAATATCACGATAGGGGGGACTGTCATCACTGTCACCCTGGCCCTTATCATCCTTGCAGTGATAAGCGGCATGTACAAGGGAACTTCCGACGGTCTCTACTGGCTTCTTCTCTTCATCAATGTGGTGCTGATAAGCCTTCTCATAGTATTCTGTTTCCCGATGCTGGGCAGGTGGTTCTTCCGCAAGTATGATGATCCCGTCATGCAGTTCGTCTTCGTGCTCGCGATGGTCTTCCTTGGGGGAGGCCTTATGTCGCTTGCCGGTATGGAAGGCATTCTCGGTGCCTTCCTTGTGGGGATTGTGCTCAATCCGCTCATACCGAGGGTGTCGCCGTTGATGAACAGGCTTGAATTCGTGGGCAATGCGCTGTTTATCCCGTATTTCCTGATAGGTGTCGGGATGATCATAGACGTGCGTACGCTTTTCGCCGGAGGGACGGCACTGAAGGTCGCGGTGGTCATGACTGTGGTGGCAACATTGAGCAAGTGGCTTGCTGCATGGGGGACTCAGAAGATGTTCGGCATGTCACGTGACGAGAGAGGCATGATGTTCGGGCTCAGCAACGCTCAGGCTGCTGCTACGCTTGCTGCGGTCCTTGTCGGACACGGGATAATCATGGAGAACGGGGAGCGGCTTCTGAACGATGATGTGCTGAACGGCACAGTGGTGATGATACTTTTCACATGCATCATCAGTTCGCTTGTCACCGACTGGTCCGGCCGGAAGCTTGCGACAGGCGGCCAGCCGTCAGGAACAGAGGTCAGGGACAATTCCAAGGAACGTATTCTGATACCGATAGCGAATCCGGATACGATAGAGAACCTTATCAACCTTGCCCTTGTCATAATGAAGCCGAGGGCAGGAGGGGATTTCGTCGCCCTCAATGTCACGGTGGATTCTGACAACGCCGGTGACAGGGCGGCAAGCGGAAGACGCGGGCTGGAAAAGGCTGCGCAAATCGCGGCTGCGGCCGATGTCAGCCTCAGCATGGTGAGCCGCTACGATATCAGCATATCGACAGGTATCATACACACTCTCAAGGAATATTCTGCTACGGATATAGTCCTTGGCCTTCATCAGAAGACAGGCTTTCTCGATTCATTTTTCGGGGCACTGACAAGCAATCTGCTCAGGGGGACGAGTGTGGAGGTGATAGTCGCAAGGCTGACAATTCCTGTCAATACTCTCAAGGCCATACATGTCATAGTCCCTCCACGTGCTGAATACGAGGCCGGGTTTTCAAGATGGATGGGACATCTCGGCCGCATGTCGGGCCAGCTCGGGTGCAGGATAAGTTTCATATCCGAGAATGTCACGATGGAGCAGATCCGGAAGAAAGCTTCGTATTACGGATTCGGGACCTCATCCAGATTCCTTCCTGTCGAGAGGCTTTCGTTGCAGGAACAGATGTCCGCGGAAATGAAACCGGAGGATATCCTTGTGGTCGTGAGCGCAAGAAGCGGCTCGATATCATACAATCCGGTTCTGGACAAGCTTCCGCAGCTTCTGCTCCGGAACCAGTCGATAGGGAATTTCATCATCCTTTATCCGGAGCAGGTCGATATGGAGGATATGGTATCCTTTTCTGACCCGATGGGCAATTCCTGATACTACCGTACCTCGGGCCTGATGGTGTCCGATTTCTTATCGTGTCCCGGGTCTGGCGATGTCTGATTTCTTACCGTACCTCGGGCCTGATGGTGTAGCAGCTTTCGAATATCGCTCCCGGGGCCAGGGCATTCATCCAGTCCCTGTCCTTGATGTCTCCCGTGTATCCGGTCCTGTCGCAGCGTCCGTACCACGGCTCGATGCATACGAAGGGTGCGTCCTTGCCCGGAGGCGACCATAGTCCTACGACCGGAGCCTTGAAGCTCAGACTGAGCCATGGCGATTTGTCCTGACGGCAGAGCGTGACCTTGTCCACCTGGGAATTGTCTATGATCAGTGCGTCCTTGTCGAATGTTCCCGTATCAAGCGGCATATATTCCCCGTCCATGCCGAGGGTGTATCTGTGTGCGGTGTCGGCGCAGCCTTTCTCGCTGATCAGTATGTACCCTATGTCTTTTTTCCCTCCGAAATGGAAAAATCCTCTTCCGGATGTCCCTGGCACATAGTCGGGATACAGGAATGCCGGATGCGCCCCTATCTGGAAATACATAGTCCCGTCACCCGTATTGCGGACTTTCCAGAGCACCTTGATTTCATCCCCTTCGAGTCTGTAGCCTATTTCAAGACAGAAATGGAAGGGATACTTCTCCATGGTTGCGGCTGTATCCTCCAGCCTGAACATCATCTCATTGTCTTCGTCCCGTACCGGCGAGAATTCCATGTCCCTGGCGAATCCGTGCTGTGACAGGCTGAATTCCCGTCCGTCTACCCTGTATCTGTCTTCCCATACTTTCCCGACAATAGGGAAAAGCACTGGCGAATGACGCCCCCAGAAAGCCGGGTCGGCCTGCCAGAGATATTCCGTACCGTTCCTGCGGATACTGCAAAGTTCCGCGCCATGGCTGTCTGCCTCGATTGTCAGAATGCCGTTGTCAAGTGTCTTGCGCATATAACGAATGTCTTGTATCAGTATTGATAAGGCTGCTTCCAAAGTTAGCATTTATACGCAAGAAAACAAAGAGAGTTGCACATAAGCAAATTTAAGACTATATTTGCAGCGGAATTGAGATATGGTGTAATGGTAGCACTACAGATTTTGGTTCTGTCTGTCCAAGTTCGAATCTTGGTATCTCAACTGAAACCGCCTGAGTCGTTGTCAAACAAGGATTCAGGCGGTTTTCACATAAGGCCGGGTCTCTGCTGCTTGCATGAAGCCGGCGGCGGCACTGCTGACGCGGACTGCAATGTGGAAGACGTCTGACATGCGGTCAGAACAGGCCATAGACAAGATTCCAGACCAGGAACCGAAGAAATTTGCCGACAAGCAGGAGCACTATTGTCCAGAACGGCCTTGTCCTGTAGAAGCCAAGGGCAATCGCTATGACATCACCAATCACCGGCACCCAGCATATGAGGGCGAGCCACACACCGTATCTGTCTATCCGTTCTTTCTGTCTGGCGAGGGTCTCAGGCTTGACCTTGAACCATTTCTCTATCCATTCCCACCGCCCGATCCATCCGATGAAGTATGTAAGAACGCTTCCGAGCCAGTTGCCCAATGTCCCTGCGGCAAGGCATCCGGCAGGATTTCCGGTTGCGGCCAGGACAGCAAGATACAAGGCATCCGAGCTGAATGGAAATATTGTCGCGGCCAGGAATGTGCCGATGAACAGCCCGAGCAGGCCGAGTTCTTCAAGCCCTGTCATGCCTGTTCCCTTTTTCCACGGAAAAAGTCAGACACGATCCTGCCGCACTCTGCAGCCATGACACCTTTCCTCACTTTTGTCCTGGGATGCAGCAGGGAAGGAGTGAACAGGGAATATCCTCGTTTCGGATCGTCCGCCCCGTAGACGATTTCCCCGACATGGGCCCAACACAAGGCTGAAGCGCACATGCTGCACGGCTCGACCGTTACATACAGGGTGCAGTTTTCCAGATATTTTCCTCCCATGGCCTGGGTTGCCGCCGTGATGGCTATCATTTCAGCATGTGCTGTGGGATCACCGAGCCTTTCAGTCATGTTGTGTCCCCGTCCTATTATCCGACCCTCGCAGACCACCACTGCACCTACGGGGACTTCGTCTTCCTCACATGCGGCGCAGGCTTCCTTAAGGGCCTCTTTCATGTATTTCTCGTCAGAATTTTCCATAAGATGCAAATATACGTCTTATTCCTGATATTCCTGATATTTTGGCAGCATGTGTCAGGTTGACAAGAACGGTGAGGTGCACATCATGTGTGCACAACATGTGTTAGATCTGCTTGTTCTGTCAAAAAAGACTATATTTGCATAGCCGGACCGTGCCGGCAAAGCGACATTGTTGGATTTTAAGACAGGAACAGATGAAAATATCGGACAGGATCACAGGAATGGCAAGTTCGCCGATCCGGAAATTGACCCCGCTTGCCGACAGGGCGAAGTCGAAAGGTGTCAGAATCTATCATCTCAATATCGGACAGCCGGATATCAGGACTCCGGACAGGGGGCTGGCGAGCCTGAAGAAAATCGACCGCCAGGTGCTGGAATACAGCCCGTCGGAGGGTTTCCTTTCGCTGAGAAAGAAGATTTCTGAATATTATGCAAGATACGGCATGCAGTTCACCCCTGAGGATATCACTGTGACGACCGGGGCATCAGAAGCTGTGCTTTTCGCTTTCCTTACGTGCATGGACCCGGGTGACGAACTTATCACGACAGAGCCGACCTATGCGAACTATCTTGCTTTTGCGGATGTCGCCGGCGTGAAGGTAAGGACGCTGAAGACTCATATCGACGACGGTTTCGCACTGCCTCAGGTAGAGCATTTCGAAGAACTTATAACAGACAGGACCAAGGCTATCCTGATATGCAATCCGAACAATCCGTCAGGGACCCTGTACGACAGGAAAGAGATGCAGATGCTTGCAGATATAGTAAGGAAACATGACCTGTATCTTTTTTCCGATGAGGTTTACAGGGAGTTCGTATATGACGGGATGGAATATTTTTCAGCCGGCCATTTTTCCGGACTTGACGACAATGTTGTCCTCATAGATTCCTTCTCCAAACGGTATTCGGAGTGCGGCATACGTGTCGGTGCCCTGATCACCAGGAACCGGTCCGTGACACAGGGCGTCCTGAAACTGTGTCAGGCAAGGCTGAGTCCGCCTCTCCTCGGACAGATTGTCGCTGAGGCATCATGTGATGAAGACCAGTCTTATCTGGACAATGTCATCTCGGAGTACGACAGCCGGCGCAAGGTGCTTGTAGATGCCCTTTCCCGAATTCCCGGAGTCACCGTATCCGTACCGCACGGCGCTTTCTATGCCATGGCGGCGCTTCCTGTGGATGATGCGGAGAAGTTCTGCGCATGGTGCCTGTCTGAATTCCAGTATGAAGGGGAAAGCGTCATGCTTGCCCCTGCCAACGGATTCTATATTACCCCGGGTCTTGGCAGGAATGAAGTCAGGATGGCCTATGTGCTGAAGTCCGAAGATCTGAAACGTGCAGCATTCCTTATAGGAAAGGCTTTGGAAAGCTATCCGGGGACTGTACGTTAGAATCTGCCGTGTCGGATAGGTCCTTGGCGCGTCTTTCCCGGCATTTGATTCCGATTTGATCCCGATATATGTCGATATGATCCCGATATGTGCCGATATGCGTCGATATATGTCGATATGATCCCGATATGGCGGATATTATTCTTTATATCAATAAATATTAGTATATTTGCAGGATTGCTTTGACGGCCAGACGGTCTGTCAGGAATATTTTAAGTAGAATAAAAAATCCAATTATATGTCAGTAGCAGATTTGTTCAAGAAAATGTTCGGGACGAAGGCTGAGAGAGACCTGAAGCAGCTGCAGCCGATACTCGCCAAAATCCTGAAGGCGTATGACGAGATCGATAAGCTTCCTGTGGATGAGTTGAGGGCCAGATCGGCCGGACTCAGGCAGATTATCCGTGACAGGATAGCCGAAGACGAGACCCGTATAGCACAGATAAAGGAAGAACTGGAGAAAGATATACCGGTGGACAGGAAAGAGGCTCTGGCCACAGAGTCCGACAAGCTTGTCAAGAAGGTTGATGAGGAGATAGAGAAGGTGCTTGAAGAGATACTTCCGGAGGCATTTGCCGTGATGAAGTCTACAGCCAGAAGATTCAAGGAGAACCCTGAGATACGTGTAAAGGCTACGGACTTCGACAGACAGCTGAGTGCCACCAAGGATTTTGTGAGGATAGAAGGTGACGATGCCATCTGGCAGAACCATTGGATGGCAGGCGGCAACGAAGTCACCTGGGATATGGTGCATTATGATGTCCAGCTTATAGGCGGTATCGTACTCCATCAAGGCAAGATCGCTGAGATGGCTACCGGTGAGGGAAAGACCCTTGTGGCGACATTGCCGGTATTTCTCAATGCATTGGCCGGCAAGGGAGTGCATGTAGTCACAGTGAACGACTACCTCTCAAAGCGAGACTCGGAGTGGATGGGTCCGCTTTATATGTTCCACGGCCTGTCCGTAGACTGCATAGACAAGCACCAGCCGAACAGCGAGGCGAGGAAGAAGGCCTATGCCTGCGACATCACATTCGGTACGAACAACGAGTTCGGCTTCGATTACCTGAGAGACAACATGGCTGTTTCGCTGAGGGATCTTGTCCAGAGGAAGCATCATTATGCAATAGTCGATGAGGTTGACTCCGTCCTTATAGACGACGCGAGGACGCCTCTTATCATATCCGGTCCCGTACCAAAAGGCGATGACCAGAAGTTCCTGGATTTCAAGCCTTATGTCGAGAAGCTCTACAGCAATCAGAAGACACTGGTGACATCGACTCTCAACGAGGCCAAGAAACTGATCGCTTCGGGCGATGAAAGGGAGGGCGGCAAGCTGCTCCTGCGTGCATACAAGGGACTTCCAAAATACAAGCCGCTTATCAAGTATCTCAGCGAGCCGGGTATCAAACAGATTCTCCAGAAGACTGAGAACTACTATATCCAGGACAACGAGAGGGAGATGCCTATAGTGACAGATCCTCTGTACTTCGTCATCAACGAGAAACAGCATTCCGTGGAGATGACGGACAACGGCCATGACCTGCTCAGCAGCACCCTTTCGGATCCCAAGTTCTTCATACTTCCTGATGTGGGAAGCGCCGTGGCTGATGTGGAGAAGAGCGACCTGACCCCGGAGGAGAAGAGTGTACGGAAAGACGAGATCATGGCGGACTATGCCCTCAAGTCGGAGCGTGTCCATACGGTAAGCCAGCTTTTGAAGGCGTATGCGATGTTCGAGAAGGATATCGACTATGTGATTATGGACAACAAGGTGAAGATTGTCGACGAGCAGACCGGCCGTATCATGGAGGGGCGCCGCTGGAGTGACGGGCTTCACCAGGCTGTGGAGGCCAAGGAGAACGTGAAGGTCGAGGCGGCTACGCAGACATTCGCCACGATTACATTGCAGAATTACTTCCGTATGTATCACAAGCTTGCCGGAATGACTGGTACTGCAGAGACCGAGGCAGGTGAGTTCTGGTCGATATACAAGCTCGATGTCGTGGTCATACCGACCAACAGGCCGGTAGCCCGTATCGACTATGATGACCAGATATACAAGACCAAGAAGGCCAAGTACGAGGCTGTGATAAACAAGATAGAGGAGCTGACCTCTGAGGGCCGGCCGGTACTGGTCGGCACCACCGATGTCGAGACATCGGAGCTCTTGAGCAGGATGCTCAAGCTCAGAGGTATCCAGCATCAGGTCCTGAACGCCAAGCAGCACGCCCGTGAGGCCGAGGTCGTGGCGCATGCCGGCCAGACAAGTACGGTGACCATCGCTACCAACATGGCGGGTCGAGGTACCGATATCAAGCTTTCGGACGAAGTGCGCAAGGCAGGCGGTCTTGCCATCATAGGTACGGAGAGACATGACAGCCGCCGTGTCGACAGACAGTTGCGCGGACGTGCCGGACGTCAGGGTGACCCTGGTTCATCCATGTTCTATGTATCCCTTGAGGACAAGCTCATGAGGCTTTTCGGCTCGGAGCGTATCGCAGCCGTGGTGGACAAGCTCGGAATGCAGGACAATGAGGCTCTGGAATCCTCCATGCTCTCGAAGTCCATCGAAAGAGCCCAGAAGAAGGTCGAAGAGAACAACTTCGGTATCAGAAAGAGGCTCCTTGAATACGACGATGTCATGAACTCCCAGAGGGAAGTCATCTATACCAAGAGAAGGAATGCCCTTGTGGGTGACAAGGTGGACATCGATGTCATGAACATGATGCAGGACACTGCCGACATCCTTGTGGACAACTGCCAGGGATATGATTTCAACTCGTTCAATGAAGAGGTCATGAGGCTGATGTCGATAGATGCAGGCTTCGACGAGGCATTCTACAACAAGGCTACACCTAAGGAGCTTGCCGAAAGGCTCTACCAGAACATGCGTGAGGTCTATGACCGCAGGATGGACACCATGGCTCAGAGGTCGGCTCCTATTATCAAGGAAGTGTACGAGAAGCAGGGTGCCATATACCAGAATATAGCCATCCCTATTTCAGACGGCAGGAAGATGCTTACCCTTTCCGTAAATCTCAAGAAGGCATACGAGACAGAGGGCAGGGAGATAGCCCGCGCACTGAGCAAGACCATCACTCTCTATCAGATTGACGAGCACTGGAAAGAGCATCTCCGTGACATGGACGACCTCAAGCAGTCTGTACAGAATGCCACTTATGAGCAGAAGGATCCGCTTCTCATATACAAGTTCGAAAGTTTCAACCTGTTCAAGTCCATGCTTGAATCCTTGAACAAGGATATTCTGTCCTTCCTTTTCAGGGCACACATTCCGCTCAGGGACACTACGCAGGTCAAGGCCCCTACACAGGAACGCAAGCCTGACATGAGCCAGATGAGGACCAGCAGGACAGATCTTGTCACTAACGGTCCTGACCAGAAGAGCAGGATGCCGGTGCATGTGGAGAAGACAGTGGGCAGGAACGATCCGTGCCCGTGCGGTTCAGGCAAGAAATACAAGAACTGCCACGGAAAGAACCTCGCCTGATACGGTACGGCGACAGACCGTCGGGGATGAGGCAGTATGGGACATGCCTGTGTACGCAGATCCGACAAAAGATTTCGTCAGAGGGTGGATCAAAAGTCCGTTTGAGACCATTCCTCTGACGTATAAAGTTTACTGACAACAAGAAAACCAAATATTATGGCCAAAATCGAACAGGCTGCTAATGTCAATCTAGTCAGCCGTATATCTGCAGGAACTTATTTCAAGGGAGAGATCGTCTCTCCGAATGATTTGCGCATCGACGGCAAGTTCGACGGCAGCATCATTTCCGAAGGAAAGGTAGTGATAGGGGAGAGCGCTGAAGTGAATGCTACCGTTGTCTGTGTGAATGCCGATGTATGGGGCAAGGCTCACGGATGCTTTACAGTCAAGGACATCATGTCCATCAAGAGCGACTGTTCCGTGGATGGTGAACTCAAGGTCCGCCGTCTTATTGTTGAGCTCGGCGCCTCTTTCAACGGCACGTGCAAGATGATTTCAGAGCAGGATTATGAGAAGGCTGCGGCCGAATTGCTCAAGAAACAGCCGGAAAAGGCTTCGGAGCATCAGGCGGCTGCAAAGGATAATCCGAAGAAGGCCTGAGATAAACGAAAAAAGGGTAAGCTTGATACATCGCACCGCTACAACCGCCTACCCTTGCTACCTTCCGGTCCTGGGGGATTCAGCAGGAGCTGGTCGTGTATGACTTACCCGATGCAAAAGTAATGTTTTTTTCCTGGATTTCAAAAAATATTCAGGAAATGTTCTTCAGGCTGCATATATGGAGGTATGGCCGTAGAGGGAAACGTCTACAGGCTGTCGAAGATAAACGGAAGGATATCGTCCACCTTGTCGAATTCCATGATTTTGTCTGAACCGGCAAGTATTATTTTCATATTCTTTCCGGAACGGGTCTGGTACTCGGCCATTACCTGTCTGCATGCTCCGCATGGAGTTGCCGGCATGCTGCAGAGTTCTCCGTCTTTGGATGCGGCTATCGCTATTGCCTCCATTGCCGCCTCCGGATACCTGGAGCTGGCGTAGAACATGGCGGTCCGTTCGGCGCACAGCCCGGAAGGGTAGGCGATATTTTCCTGGTTGCTTCCGGATACCGTTTCCCCGTTTGAGAGCCGTACAGCGGCACCGACGTGGAATCGTGAGTATGGAGCATAGGAATTAAGGGTGGCTTTCACTGCCTGTTCCACCAGGAGCCTGTCTTCAGGGCTGAGTTCGGAAACATTGCCGTATTCCTTATAGCTGATATTGAGTTCTTTCTGTTCCATAGTAAGGCAAATATAAGAAAATTGCTTATGATTGTGAATATAAATCATTGTTTTTCTTATAAATGCTTGTAATTTTGGCGTTTTTTGAATAATAATCACAACAAAAGGCAGTAAATATGAAAGTATGCATCGGTCTGTCCGGTGGAGTCGATTCCAGCGTCGCCGCCCTTCTTCTCAAAAGGGCCGGTTATGATGTGTTCGCACTGTTCATGCAGAACTGGCATGATACAGAAGGGACGTTGCACGGGGAGTGCGAATGGGAAGAGGACCGTTTTGTCGCGGAAATGGTCGCCCGGAAGATTGGCATACCGTTCTATTTCGTCGATCTCAGCGAAGAATACCGCAAGCGCGTGGTAGACTATATGTTCGATGAGTACTCGAAGGGAAGGACACCGAATCCGGATGTGCTGTGCAACCGTGAGATCAAGTTCGATGCTTTCATGAAGTGTGCCGCCAGGCTTGGCGCCGAATATGTGGCGACAGGACATTATTGCAGGAAAGACGAGATACAGGGCGCGGACGGCATGCCGGTATACAGGCTTCTTGCAGGCTTGGATCCGGACAAGGACCAGAGTTATTTCCTGTGCCAGCTGTCCCAGAGTCAGCTTTCGCGTGCGCTTTTCCCGATAGGAGACTTGAAGAAGCCTGAGGTGCGCAGGATTGCGGCGGAAGCGGATCTGCCTTCTGCAGACAAGAAGGATTCCCAGGGGATATGTTTCGTAGGCAAGGTGGACCTGCCGGTCTTCCTCCAGCAGAAGCTCAAGCCGGCCGAGGGCGATGTCGTGGAAGTCTTTGACGCCTATTTCCATGACAATGCGCATTACCGCTTTCTGGAACAGACTCTTGGCGGCCTTCGCAAGGACGGTGCTGACACACCGGTGGAGATGGTCACTTCGTACATATCGGAAACCAGATCCCTGAAGGTCAATGACGCTGTCCATGAGAGAACCGTCATGGGCGACCCGTCCCGTGAAGGAGGCTGCTCCGGTGACGGACCTTTCGACAGATGCAAGCTTTCCGGTCTTTCCGATGAGACTCTCCGGCTCCTGTCTGAGCCTGTGTCCTATGACATACAGTTCGAGACAGAGACTTACCGCTCCGGACGAAAGCATGTCAGGAAAACAAGGTACAAGGATAATCCGTACGGCAGGATTATCGGGAAACATGATGGTGCGCAGTTCTATACCATCGGACAGAGGAAGGGGCTCAACATCGGAGGCCACAAGGACAGCATTTTCGTCATAGCGACAGATATACAGTCGAATACGATTTACGTAGGGGAGGGGCATACGCATAAGGGGCTTTCAAGAAGCTGCGTACGTATCCTGCAGGAAGACCTGCACTGGATAAGGGAGGACCTTTGCATGCAGGAGGGCGAGATCCGAAGGTATAGGGTGAGGATACGTTACCGCCAGCCGCTTCAGGATGCCACTCTCATCATGAGACGCAACGGACTTTTCATACTCTTCGACGAGCCTCAGCGCGGTGTCTCCCCGGGTCAGTTCGCTGTATGGTATGACAATGATGAGATGATAGGGTCCGGTGTCATTTAGCTGCGGACATCCCGGCAAGCATTCCTGTAGAGAACGCCGTCTGGAGATTATATCCACCGGTATCACCGTCCAGGTCCATTATCTCCCCGGCGAAGTAGAGACCGGGAACAATTTTGGATTCCATTGTCTTCGGAGAGATTTCGTCTGTGGACACTCCTCCTGCAGTGACTACGCAGCGCTCGTATCCGACATATCCGCAGATCCTGAATTCCCAGTTCTTGAGATTCCTGCACAATGATCTGGTATCCATTCCGGGACATGTCTTCACGAAGCCTTCAGTAACCGACATCGGAAGCAGCTTGCCGAGCAATATCCGGAACATGTCCTTTTCGCTTTTCCCTCTGCTCCGTCTGTCTCCGGCTATTTCATTCCACAGGGTTTCCACTCTCTTTGCCAGGCTTTCCATCGCTACAGCCGGTTTCAGGTCAATGGAGAACTTCACCTTGGACCCGTTGCAGAGCGCATTCACGCAGCGCCGGCTTACCTTGAAGCCTGCAGGACCTTCTATCCCGCCGTCAGTAAAGTCGATGTCCCCGAATTCTTCCGCGACTACGTTCCCGTCAATACTCACTGTCAGAGTCACATTCTTGAGCTGGTTTCCCATGAGGGATTTCCCAAGGTCTGAAAGCGGCAAGGATCTGTCAATATGTCCTTTCCCCGGAGCCTTTTCCGGTATGGCCTTGTATCCGCAGGGGACAAGGGCTGTCAGTGAAGGGAAACATCTGTTTATCTTATGTCCCAGCGCTTCCGCCCACCTGTATCCGTCGCCGGTGGACCCTGTACCCGGATAGGAGAGCCCTCCGGTAGCCAGGATCAGTTTCCTTGCGGCAATTGTCTTTCCGTCAGCCAGACTTATCGTGAAGCCGTCCCCTGACTTGCAGATGTCCGCTGTCTCAGTTCCGGGCATAAGCCTTGCACCCGCCTGCCTCATGGCCTTCACCAGCGTATCCACGACATCCGAAGCCTTGTATGAGGCCGGAAACACGCGGTCTCCACGCTCGACTACGGTTTCAAGCCCGTTGTCATTCAGGAAGCGTATGGTCTCTTCCGGCGGCAAATTGTAGAATGCCGGTTTCAGGAAATTCGCCTTCGGGTGTATATGCTGTGAGAAACTGTTCCAGTCCTTGAGATTGGTGATATTGCATCTGCCTTTCCCGCTTATCATGATTTTCCTTCCGGGACGCGGCATCTTCTCGATGACAAGTACTCCGGCTCCTGTCTTTGCTGCACCTGTGGCGGCCATGAGCCCTGCCGCGCCGCAGCCTATTATTACAATATCAGCATTCATCGGAAAAACACAGACTCTGTGCAAATTCTTTGCATTATCAAAAAAATATAGTATTTTTGCAATCCCTTTTCCGGACACTTCGTGAAGGAAAGGGAGAACAAGCAAGCCACTTTAGCTCAGATGGTAGAGCAACGCATTCGTAACGCGTAGGTCGCGGGTTCGATCCCCGTGAGTGGCTCACTTGAATATCGAAAGCCGGAACAGTTCGTTTTCACAGAAGAAAGCACTGATTTCGGCTTTTTTTTCGTCTTCCCCCATGAGCTTTTCCGGTCCGGCAAGTTCCACTGCTACAAGATCGCCTATCCTCTGGCTTACGTATGCAGAGGCTTCGGTGAGGCACTCTTCGACAAGCCTGATGAAATATCCGTCTCTGGTCTCCGTGCAGAACAGCGGCATTCCGTCTTTCATGATGCGGAAGCCGTTTCCGCTGCTCCCGAAGACAACAGGCTGGTACAGAGGGAATGGAAGGAATGAAGTATGGTCCAATATTGACGAGGACGCCGTATTCCATGGTTCATCCTTGAATGCAGGGTAGAGCAGCATGCCGAAATTAAGTCCGTCATAATATCTCGCAGCGAATTTGCCTGAAATGCATTTCCCTGCCTTGCATATCCTGGCGAACACCACTGGAGCATACCTTATCTCCTGCACAAAACCGGGAGAGTAAAAATCCTTGTTTTCCCTCTCCCAGGTCGTATCCGGTCTGCATAGAAGCCCGGAACCGTATGTCTTGACAGTAATATTCATCAGAAGAGTCTGCCTGATCCCCATTTTTCTGCCAGAGAGCCGACAGACTTCTCCAGTTCCTTGTCAGTCAGCTTCTTCATCGCTGCCTTCTTCGCTTCCTGCTTCTCGGCCTCGAACTGACGCCGGAGCTGGCTGAACTGCTGCTTGGTATCAAGGGTGAATTCCCCGTTCTCGATCCAGCTGAAATATGACGGTTCTGTCTCGTACACTTCCCGCGCGGTCTTTCCCCGGTGTTTCCCGAAATTGATCACGACTTCCTTCTTGTCGTTATATACGAGCCGTCCTGCATAGTCCACGATTTTCTGCCTTTCCGAGAAATTCGACAGGAAGGCAACATCATTCTTCAGCTGGTCCGGATACTTGTCAAGCTGTGCCTTGAGGACCTCGTATGTGGCCATTGTATCAGCTTCCGCGGCATGTGCGTTCTCCAGTTCCTTTCCGCAGTAGAACTTGTAGGCCGCCTTGAGGTTCCTCGGCTCCAGCTGGTGATAGATATTCTGCACGTCCACCATTCTCATCTTGTGCAGATCCGTGCGGATGGCCTTGTGCCTGTATTTTCTCACCCTTTCCAGTTCTTCCGCTAGCATCGGGAGGTCGAACTTGTTTGAATTGAAACCGGCCAGGTCGCACCCGTCCAGCCATTCTTCCACTTCATCGCATATTTCGAAGAATCTTTTCTCTCCGGCAAGTTCTTCGTCGCTTATCTTGTGTATTTCGTATGCGCTCGGATTTACTTTCCTCTGGCATTCTCCGACATAGTCCCATGGCCTCACTCTCCATGTTTTCACCCTTGTTTCGTTACCAGGGAGTATCTTTACGAAGCTGAGCTCTATTATGGCATCGGTCGCAATGTTCAGACCGGTACTCTCTATGTCGAAAAAGAGTATCGGCCTTTCAAGATTCAGTTCCATATCTGTCAGGCAATGCTAGGCATGAGGATTCCACATATCTTCTCGCTCTGCTCTTCTTCTTCGGAAGGAACGATGACTGCAGGTCTTGTCCCGTCCGCGAACTTGAGCACCACCTCGTTGCAGTCGATGTTGCCAAGTATCTCGATCAGGAAAGTGGACTTGAAGCCGATGCTGAGCTCGTCGCCGTCGTATTCGCAAGGCACTTTCTCGTATGCCGCAAGCGAGAAGCCGAGATCCTGGGCCGTAATCTCCAGCGAGTTCGCACTCAGGTTGAACTTGATGTGGTTCGACCCCTTGTTCGCACACACCGATACCCTGCGGACGGAGTTCAGGAGCTGGAGCCTGTCGATCTTCATGATGTTGCTGTTGTTCTGAGGTATCACATCCCTGTATCTCGGATATTTCCCTATTACAAGGCGGCAGACCACGACTGTGTCGTCGAACCTGAACATCGCGTTCTTCGAATCGAAGGCAATGCTCACGTTTTCCGTATTCTTGCCTATGATGCTTCTCAGTATGGCGGCCGGCTTCTTGTGAAGAATGAATGACGCTTTCTCGGAGGCCTTGACATCCTTGGTCGTATAGCACACCAACTTGTGGGCGTCTGAAGCCACCAATGTAGTCGATTCCGTATCTATGTCGAAATATATTCCGTTCATGGTCGGCCGTATCTCATCGTCTGCCGTGGCGTATATTGTAGATGCTATGCCCTCCATCAGGCCTTGTGCAGGGAAGTCCAGGGTCACTGCGCTTTCCTCCATGTCAGTGAACGGAGGATAGTCACCTGCCGGAAAATACGGAAGGGTGGAAGCTCCGTTCGCCCAGCTGAACTCGAAAGACGTATCGCTCACTGTCCTTATGGAAAGCGGCTGGTCCGGAAGCTCTTTCAGAAGGTCCATCAGATGCTTCGCCGGGATGGCTATCTGCCCTTCTTCCTCAGCGTTGTCGACTTCGATACTTGTCCTCATTGTGAGCTCGGAGTCAGATGCCGTGATCTCAAGGGTGTTCCCTTTCAGGTCGAAAAGGAAGTTTTCAAGGATCGGGAGCGCTGATTTGGCCGGAATAGCCTTGGCGACAGTCATTATCCCTTTCAATAATTCCGAACTAGAAATAACCAGTTTCATATAATAAGATAAATTTGTTAAAATCCGTGTAAAATGGCATGTCGTGTCACGGGGTCTGAATTGCGATTTCTTCGAAATCTCTTTATCCATTTCCGTGTCATCCCTCTTAAATTCTTCCCTGCGTAAGGGAGAACTTACATCGGACTTCGTCCTCTATAGAGGTAATTCTCTGAAATTCATTCCATTCATTTCATCGAATTCACTTTACATTAAGCAAATATACAAAAAACTTGCATTAATCATGGCATATAATTTGATTTTTCTGCTTACCGTCAGTTCCGGAACCTGGCAGTCCCGCCGGAATGTGTGGAAAGAAGGAGGACGTCAGCTATTGCAGAGAAATCAATAATTTGGAAAATATGAAAAAGGGAATTTTAATCATTCTTCTGTCAGCCATTGTAGGTGGACTGACAGCTTATGCGGTGGTGAAGAATGCCGATACTTCGGAGAAGATGACCGTAGTCACATCTGACGGCAGCCAGTACCGTACTGTCAATTTGTCACTTTCTGATTATCCGGACTTCACTTATGCTGCGGAATCCGCCGTGGATGCGGTGGTATATGTGAAAGTGGTCGCCAAGGATGTCGTTACCGGCATACCGGGCTCCATATTTGACTTCTTCTTCGGATACGAGGGCGCCCCACAGGAGCGAGAGAAAGTCGGAAGCGGTTCGGGCGTGATCATCCGTCCGGACGGCTATATCGTGACGAACAACCATGTAGTGGAAGGGGCTACCGAGATACAGGTGACCCTGAACAACAACAAGACGTTCGATGCGCAGCTTGTCGGGACCGACCCTGCTACCGATGTCGCCATCATTAAGATAGACGCAGAGGGGCTTCCTGTCATTCCTTTCGGGGATTCGGACAAGCTCAGGCTGGGAGAATGGGTGCTCGCGATAGGCAGCCCGTATGACCTCCGCTCCACTATCACTGCCGGCATTGTCAGCGCCAAGGGGCGTATGATGCCGAACTATAAAGGCGAGTTCAAGATAGAATCGTTCATACAGACTGATGCTGCCGTCAATCCGGGCAACAGTGGCGGCGCCCTTGTGGACAAGAAGGGCAATCTGGTGGGTGTGAATACGGCAATAGTGTCCCAGACAGGGTCTTACACCGGCTATTCTTTCGCCATACCTTCCAATATGGTCAAGAAAGTGGCGGAGGATCTTATTGACTTCGGAAGCGTCAAGAGGGCAGTTCTCGGCATCACAATGTCGCCTATTGATGACAAAATTGTCGAAGAATTGAAACTTTCTTCATTTGACGGCGTATATATTACTGAAGTTCAGAAAGGGAGTGCTGCAGACAAGGCGGGGATCAAGGTCGGTGACGTTCTCGTCGCAATCGATTCCGCCAAGGTGAAGAGTACCGCTGCAGTCCAGGAGGCTGTCAACAACTACAGACCTGGTGACAAGGCCGAGCTTACCGTAATAAGGGACGGCAAGGAGAAAGTCGTGGAGGTCGAGTTCAAGAGTACGATGGTGGACAACGGCTCTGTAGACAAGGACGGCGGAGTGGCATTCTACGGATCCAGGATCAAGAAGGCCGAGAAGGAGAAGCTTCAGTCTCTCGGACTTGAAAGAGGCGTGGAGATAGTATCCGTGGGCCCGGGCAAGATAATGGATGCCGGTGTATCCGAGGGCTTTGTCATACTGTATGTCAATGACCAGCCTGTCAGCACTCCTGAAGATGTCATGAACATCGTGAAGAAGTCACGTAGGGCAGTGTTCATTGAGGGTGTCACCTCATACGGCAGGCCTTCATATTTCGGCTTCGGAGTAGAATAGGACCCGTCAGAAACGGTTTTAAACTGGTCTTCCGGCGGATCCGGGAAAATGATAATCAAAGATCCGTCGGAAGACGTTTTGTTTATATATGAGACAGCTTAAAATTACAAAATCAATCACAAACCGTGAAAGCGCATCTCTTGACAAGTACCTGCAGGAGATCGGAAGGGAAGAACTTATTACAGTAGAGGATGAGGTGGAGCTTGCACAGCGTATCCGCAAAGGCGACCAGGCGGCCCTTGAAAAGCTTACGAGGGCCAATCTGCGATTCGTGGTGTCAGTGGCGAAACAGTATCAGAATCAGGGCCTCAGTCTCCCGGACCTTATCAATGAAGGCAACCTTGGACTGATAAAGGCAGCGGAGAAGTTCGACGAGACCAGAGGCTTCAAGTTCATATCGTATGCAGTGTGGTGGATCAGACAGTCCATACTCCAGGCTCTTGCGGAGCAGTCGCGTATCGTCAGGCTTCCTCTGAACCAGGTAGGTTCCTTGAACAAGATTAACAAGGCCCTGTCCAAATTCGAGCAGGAGAATGAAAGGATGCCTTCTACCGAGGAACTTTCGGAGATGATAGATGTCCCTAAGGACAAGATCGCCGATACCTTGAGAGTGTCCGGACGCCATGTGTCTGTAGATGCGCCCTTCGTTGAAGGTGAGGACAACAGCCTGCTTGACGTGCTTGTTAACAATGATTCGCCGAGCGCCGACCGCGGTCTCGTGAATGAATCTCTGAACAAGGAGATAGAGAGGGCATTGTCGACCCTTGCCCCGAGGGAGCGAGAGATAGTCAAGTCATTCTTCGGTATCGGCTGCCAGGAGATGACTCTTGAGGAAATAGGCGAGCGTTTCGGCCTGACAAGGGAGAGGGTGCGGCAGATCAAGGAGAAGGCTATCCGCAGGCTCAGGAGCAATTCCAGAAGCAAGCTTCTCAAAAGTTACCTCGGATAGAGGTGTCATCCGTTAAACTGACGACAATTCAACAATATGAGTCCAGACAAATTCATCATAGAAAAAGCCAAGGCGGCAGTCTCGGCACTATATGGGGCGGAATTGCCCGACGCATCTTTCCAGGTGCAGGTGACACGTAAGGAATTCGAAGGGGATTACACTCTTGTGGTGTTTCCCCTTCTGAAGGTTTCACATCTTTCTCCTGAAGCCACAGGCAAGGCTATCGGGGAGTGGATGAAGGAGAATACAGACGAGATAGAGTCTTTCAATGTCGTGAAAGGTTTCCTCAACCTGTCTTTCGCCAATGCATATTGGGCAGGACTGTTCACTTCCATCGCCTCTGACGCAGGTTTCGGACAGCTTCCTCCGACAGGGAAGACCATAATGGTGGAGTTTTCTTCTCCGAACACCAACAAGCCTCTGCATCTGGGACATATCCGCAACAATCTTCTCGGCTGGTCCGTGTCCAGGCTCCTTGAGGCTAACGGACACAAGGTGCTGAAGGTCAACCTTGTCAATGACAGGGGGATTCACATCTGCAAGTCCATGCTGGCCTGGCTGAAGACGGGCAACGGGGAGACTCCTGAGTCTTCCGGAAAGAAAGGCGACCACCTTGTCGGCGATTACTATGTCGCATTCAATGATATGTACAGGAAGGAAGTCGACGAACTTGTGGCAGGAGGGATGTCCAGGGAAGAGGCCGAGAAAAACGCCCCTGTCCTGAAGGAGGCACAGCAAATGCTCCTCAGATGGGAAAACGGAGACAAGGAAGTCGTAGACTTGTGGAAAAAGATGAATTCCTGGGTATATGACGGCTTTGCCAAGACTTATGCCGACCTCGGTATTTCTTTTGATAGGACATATTATGAATCACAGACTTATCTTCTCGGCAAGGCTCTTGTACAGAAAGGTCTCGACATGGGTATCTTCGAGAAGGAAGCCGACAACTCTGTATGGTGCGACCTTACTGCCGACGGACTTGACAGGAAACTCCTGCTCAGAGGCGACGGCACTTCGGTGTACATTACCCAGGATCTGGGTACTGCTGAACAGAGATTCGGAGAATACAACCTTGACGAGCATATCTATGTGGTCGGGAATGAACAGAACTATCATTTCCAGGTGCTCAAGCTGATACTGAAAAAGCTCGGCTTTGCATGGGCGGACAATATCTACCACCTTTCATACGGCATGGTGGAGCTTCCTGAAGGCAAGATGAAGTCTCGTGAAGGTACCGTAGTCGATGCCGATGACCTGCTGGAGAAGATGTACAACACAGCACGGGAGACGTCACTGGAGCTCGGCAAACTTGAGGACATGACAGAGGCGGAGCAGGACAAGCTCTTCCGCATGCTGAGCCTCGGAGCCCTCAAATATTTCATCATAAAGGTCGATCCGAAGAAGACAATGCTTTTCGACCCGAAGGAATCCATCGATTTCAACGGAAATACCGGACCTTTCATACAATACACCCATGCAAGAATCAAGTCCATACTGAGAAAGGCGGAGGACCGCGGCATATTGCCGGACAGTGTTCCGGAGGATGCAGGTCTGTCTCCTAAGGAAATACGGCTTGTGAAGCTTATTGACATGTATCCTGACAAGGTCGCGGAAGCTGGTGCGGCACATTCTCCGGCCATAATCGCGAATTACGCTTATGACCTGGCCAAGGAGTTCAACCAGTACTACCATGACACTCCGGTGCTCAGGGAGGAGAACCCGTCATTGCTTCAGTTCAGGGTCACTCTTCTTTCCGTGATCGCAAGGATACTGGTGAAGGCGATGGATATCCTTGGCATAGGGCTTCCAGAGCGAATGTAGGATCCGATGGCGGAAGCTTATATGATACCGACTTCCGTGAAGGAGGTCGAGAATTTGGGGTGGGACTATATTGACGTCATACTTTTCACTGGTGACGCATTCATAGACCACCCTTCTTTCGGCACGGCCGTCATTGCGAGGTATCTGCAGAAGTACGGATACAGGGTGGCGGTGGTGCCTCAGCCCAACTGGAGGGATGACCTGAGGGATTTCAGGAAACTGGGGGCCCCGAGGCTGTATTTCGGAGTGAACTCAGGGGCTATGGATTCCATGGTCAACCACTACACTGCTTCACGAAGGCTTCGTAGCAACGATGCTTATACACCTCTGGGCAAGGCGGGGCAAAGGCCCGATTATGCCGTCACGGTGTATACGAAAATCCTCAAGAGGTTTTTCCCGGAAATACCTGTGGTCATAGGAGGCATAGAGGCGTCACTCCGGAGGCTTGCCCATTATGATTACTGGAAAGACTGCCTGATGCCTTCGGTACTGGTGTCAAGCGGTGCAGACTATCTTTCATACGGGATGGGGGAGCGTACGATGCTGGAGCTGACCAGGGCAATCGAGTCGGAAAGGAATGCATCCGATATCAGGAAAATCCCCCAGCTTGCCTTTTTCATGAGCGGCAGGTGCCGGGTAAAGGATGCTCTGATCCTCAATCCTTACGAGCAGTGCCTCAGGGACAAGAGGGCTTTTGCGGAGAATTTTCACCGGATAGAGACCGCGGCCAACATGATGCATCCTCCCGTGATTGCAGAGCCGTGCGGTGACGGATATGTCCAGGTGAACCCGCCTTATCCTCCGGCGACTACCGCCGAGATGGATTCTTTCTGGGATCTCCCGTTCACCAAGCGGCCTCATCCGAGGTATAAGGACAAGCATATCCCGGCCTATGAGATGATAAAGTTCTCCGTGAACACCCACCGAGGATGTTTCGGGGGATGCAATTTCTGCACGATAGCGGCCCACCAGGGCAAGTTCATACAGTCCCGTTCGGAGGAATCCATCCTTGAGGAAATTCGGAATCTGGAGAATGTCCCCGGCTTCGCGGGCAATATCTCGGATGTGGGGGCGCCTACTGCCAACATGTATGGTATGGCTGGCCGGGATCAGGAGCTGTGCGGCAAGTGCAGGCGCAAGTCATGCCTTTTCCCGGCCCCGTGCAGGAATCTCGACAGGTCGCATGCCAGGCTGCTCGGGCTTTATTCCAGGATAAAAGGTGTCAGGGGAATACGTAATTTCTATATAGGCAGCGGCATACGGTATGACCTCTTCCTGGACGAGAAAGGCTTTGTAGACGGATCGTCAAGGCCGTATTTCAACGAACTTGTCACCAGTCACACTTCCGGCATCTTGAAGGTGGCTCCGGAGCATACGGAAAGCAGGGTGCTCAAGCTTATGTCCAAGCCGCCGTTCTCGCTTTTCGTACGCCTGAGAGAGGAATTCGACGCACTTGTCCGCAAGACGGGAAAGCACTGTGTTCTTGTCCCGTATTTCATATCCGGACATCCTGGATGCACCATGGCTGACATGAAGAAACTGTCGGAGAATCCGGCACTGAAAGGTATCCGTACGGATCAGGTACAGGATTTCACACCGACCCCGATGACCACCTCTTCAGTGATGTTCTATACTGGTATAGACCCCCATACGATGCAGGAAGTTTTCGTCGAAAGAGACATCGGGAAGAAAAGGAAACAAAAATCATTTTTCTTCATAAAAAAGTGAAAAAAATATTTCCCAATCCGAAATAATGTTATATAATTGCACCGTAAAAGAATCTTAAAACAAGGAAAGAAAATATGGAGAAGAGCAGTCAGAAGAAGAGAGCTGTCGTAAGTTATGAGAACATGTCGGAAGAGTTGGCTGCAGCGTTTGCGGAAAAGTATCCTAAGGGATTCTCTGATTATCTTCCGGATCTGCTCAAGTATGACAAGCCGGACGGGACATCTTTCTATGCGGTCACGGTAGAGATACCTTCAGCTATATATCTGGTGAAGATCAAGGTCAAGACCGACGATGCCGAGGATATCGAGCGGTGGCTGGACGGAGATGATGATGACGATGATACAGTATCAGGAAACGGCTCGGACGGAGGAGATCTTCCTGATGACAATATTGCACAATATGCCTCGCCTGACGATGATGTCCAGGAATCTGATCTGGACTAGGGGCTTATCCAAATAATATTGTAGCGCATTGGGGACAGACAGGAAGACAAAGCGTGTATATGCGTCAATCAGACGTCTGTTGCAGAAAATGTCGGAAAAGGACCAGGTTATGGTCCTTTCTCTTGTTGTAGGCGTTTTCTGCGGCCTGGCTTCTGTCGTACTGAAAGTCTCCATCGAATGGATACACCATATACTGACTTCCTGGTTTGACGGAGATTTTGACTACAACTTCCTGTATCTGCTGTATCCTGGTATCGGAATGCTGCTTTCCATGCTTTTTGTCCGCTATGTGATAAAGGACAATATCGGGCATGGTGTCACCAAGGTGCTGCTTGCAGTCTCCAAGAATGAATCGAGGATCAGACCGCACAACATGTGGTCATCCATTGTGGCCAGTTCCGTGACCATAGGTTTCGGAGGCTCCGTGGGTGCCGAGGCCCCTATAGTTTACACGGGGGCCGCAATAGGGTCCAATATCGGCAGGAAGATGGGCCTTTCGTACAAGAACATCACGATTCTTCTTGGATGCGGTGCCGCAGGGGCTGTCGCCGGTATTTTCAAGGCTCCGCTTGCGGGAGTGCTTTTCACGCTTGAGATATTGCTGTTCAACATATCGATGTCTTCGATACTGCCGCTGCTGCTGTCCACTGTTTCAGCCACGGTAGTGTCGTACCTGTTCCTGGGGGATTCGCTTCCTTTCGAGTGTACACTTTCCCCCTTCACGATGCGCAACATCCCGTTCTATATGCTGCTCGGCCTGTTCTGTGCCGTGTGCTCGGTGTATTTTACGCGCACAACACTGTGGATTGAGGACAGGATCAGGTCGTGGGAGGGGCCTTTCAAGCGCTGGTTCATTTCGGCTGCGTGCCTCGGACTCCTTATCTTCCTTTTCCCACCGCTCTATGGAGAAGGATACGATTCCCTGTCAGTCCTGCTTAACGGCGGGGAAATCACTTTCGAGAACCGTACCATCCTCGGATTTTTCATGGATACGCCATGGACCGTCCCTCTGTTCTTCCTGCTGATTCTTCTTCTGAAGGTCTTTTCCATGTCTTTCACCAATGCCGGTGGAGGTGTGGGAGGAACATTCGGACCGACACTTTTTGTCGGGGCTGTCGCAGGCTTTGTCCTGGCCCGTACTGTCAATCTTGTGCTTGCGGGGACTGGGATGTCAGTGCCGGAGCAGAATTCTGTCCTTGTGGGGATGGCCGGGCTGATGGCAGGCGTGATGCAGGCTCCGATGACAGCCATCTTCCTCATAGCAGAGATTTCCGGAGGCTATGACCTGCTTGTGCCGCTGATACTTACTTCCACGATATCATTCGGCGCCACGAGGATAGTGGAGCAGTATTCCATCTATACGAAACGTATAGCCAAGAAAGGGGAGCTGCTTACACATGACAGCGACCAGGCCGTGCTTACCCTCCTGAAGACATCCGACCTGATAGAGACGGACTTCACTCCGGTGAAGATCGATGCCACCCTCGGGGAGCTTGTGGAGGCCGTGTCTGATTCTACAAGGAACATTTTCCCCGTACTGGATGCCCGCAAGCATTTCCAGGGCTATGTATCACTGGAAGATATCAGGAAGGACATGTTCAAGAAGGACATGTACGACACGATGCATGTCTACAATTACATGAAATCTTCTCCTGCCTATGTCTATATTGACGAGAAGATGGACAGCGTGATGAAGAAGTTCGAGAAGACCGACGCATGGAACCTTCCTGTTGTGGACCATTACAGGACCTATCTTGGTTTCGTGTCCAAGTCGAAGATATTTTCGGCATACAGGAATCAGCTCAAGGAAGTCTCGCATGACTGACATTCCTGTCCGCCGCTGGAAATTTGCCTGGCTTCATGCCTGAGGCCTTTGTTGTTTTGACACATTATTAATGACATCTGACTGATAATAATATGAAAGATTTGTATATTAGGACTATCGCGGAGAGGCTCTCTGTCAGGGACTGGCAGGTCGAGAATTGTGCAAAGCTGTTTGAGGAGGGGGCGACTGTCCCGTTCATAAGCCGTTACAGGAAGGAGAAGACAGGTGGTCTTGACGATGTCGCAGTGGCAGAGGTGAGGCATTGGATAGACGTATTCTCGGAGATGGAGAAACGCAAGGAATCCATATTGTCCACGATATCTGAGGCAGGGAAGCTTACACCGGAGCTTGAGTCTGCAATTGAATCATGTGTGGAAAGCCGCGAGCTGGAGGATCTCTATCTGCCGTTCAGGCCCAAGAGGCGCACGCGTGCGACAGTGGCCCGTGAAGCAGGGCTGGAGCCGCTGGCTGACGGTATATTTGACCTCCGCATATCCGACCTTCAGAAAGAAGCCGCAAAGTATGTGAATGACAAGGTGGCATCCACGGAGGATGCCTTGTCCGGAGCACGTGACATTATTGCGGAGAAGATCAACGAGACGGTATCCGTGCGTGAGACTGTCAGGCAGATGCTGAGGACAAAGCGGCTTGTTTCTAAGCCGACAAGGAAGGCGGATTCTCCCGAGGCGGCCAAGTACAAGGGGTATTTCAACTTCTCGGAATCTCTGTCTCACATAGCAGCGCACAGGCTCCTGGCGGTATTGAGGGCAGAGGAAGAGGGGTATCTGAACCTTAAAGTCGATGCCGATCCGGAGAAATGCGGCAACAAGCTCTATTATGATTTCTGCCACGAGAAGAAATATCCGCCAAAAGACCTTGCCGTACAGATACGTTCTGCGATAGACGAGGCATACAGGCGTCTTCTGGAGCCGTCAATATCCAACGAGGTCATCAGGGAGGCCAAGGAGAAGGCGGATATCGAGTCTATCAAGGTCTTCGGGGAAAACCTTCGCCAGCTTCTGCTGGCACCTCCTGTCGGACAGAAAAGGGTTATGGCCATAGATCCCGGTTTCAGGACCGGCTGCAAGGTCGTCTGCCTTGACGGGCAGGGGAGTCTCCTGCATTATGAGACGATATTCCCTCATCCTCCTGTCAGCGAGAAGGTCAAGTCAATACGGGCTGTCTCGGATATGATTGAAAAATATGCTGTGGAAGTCATTGCGATAGGTAACGGCACGGCCGGACGAGAGACGGAGGAATTTATCAGAAGAGTGCCTAAACCGTCGGATATCAGGGTGTTCTCTGTAAGCGAGGATGGTGCTTCCATTTATTCCGCCTCTGAGGCGGCAAGGGAGGAATTCCCTGACTATGATGTGACTGTACGCGGGGCAGTGTCTATCGGCAGACGGCTGATGGACCCGCTTGCGGAGCTTGTCAAGATTGATCCCAAGTCACTGGGGGTGGGGCAGTATCAGCATGATGTGGACCAGGGCCTGCTCAAGGAGAAGCTTGACAATGTCGTGGAAAGCTGCGTGAACAGTGTCGGAGTGAACCTGAATACGGCAAGCCGTCATCTTCTCAGTTATGTCTCCGGTATCGGACCCGCACTGGCTGACAATATCGTACAGTACAGGAACGAGAACGGACCTTTCCGGTCAAGGCAGGAGTTGAAAAAAGTCAGGAGGCTGGGTGACAAGGCTTTTGAGCAATGTGCCGGTTTTCTCAGAATTCCAGGTGCATCCAATCCGCTTGACAATTCCGCCGTGCATCCTGAAGCCTATCATATCGTGGAGAAGATGGCCGGCAGTCTCGGTGTCAGGACAGAGGAACTGGTCTCGAATGAAGGGCTGTGCTCAAGAATACATGCGGAAGATTTCATAGAAGCTGACTTCGGACTCCCTACAGTGAATGATATAATCAACGAACTTGTCAAGCCTGGACGTGACCCGAGGGAAAGTGCTTCGGAATTTGCTTTTTCCGAGGACATCAGAAGCATAGACGACCTGGTACAGGGAATGGAGCTCCCGGGCATTGTTACCAACATTACGGCGTTCGGGGCATTTGTCGATATCGGAATCAAGCAGAACGGCCTGATACATGTCTCCCAGATGGGACGAGGCAAGAGGGTGTCTTCACCTTCCGATGTGCTCAAGCTGCATCAGCATGTAAGGGTCCAGGTCATTTCCGTGGATGCCGAGCGCTCCAGGATAGGCTTGCGTCTGCTGTAGTCTCCTGCTTTATTCCTTGATTCTGTCTTTCTTCAACGTATGCTGTGACAGGATTACACCTATTGTGGATATTATTATCCCGAGGGCCTGTCTTCCGTTCAGCTCCTCCTGTCCGAGAAGCCAGGCGGCGATGGCGGATACCACCGGTATAAGTGCGGAGAAAATGCTAGACTTGGCTACTCCAAGGCTCTTGATCGTGCTGACCCACAGTGAGAAAGCCAGGCTGGAACACAGGAAAGCCAGGCAGATTATCGGGTACATGACATCGGCTGAGAGATATGCCATGCTGAAGCCGTCCAGACCCTTTGTGAGGAACAGGGGCAGCAGATAGACAGAGCCTATAAGGAACTGGTACATCACGATGACCTGGCTGCTATAGTTGGCTGAGAGGCTCTTCGTTACTGATGCATGCCCCACTTCGCTTATCACGGCTATTACCAGAAGTATGATCCCTATTATCACGTGCTCACCGGCCTGGCCTTTGCTCATGACTACCAGACAGATACCCGAGAGGGACAGGATTATGCCAATTATATTGACCAGATTGACTTTTTCCTTGAAGAAAAGCATCCCGGCCACCACGGAGAAAAGCGGGATTGTCGCTATGATCATGGCGCTCAGTGTCGGGGATCCCGTCTCTTTCAGTCCGTAGGATTCGCAGAGGAAATAGATGAACGGTTCGAACAATGCCAGCAGGAGAAACTTGGGAAGATCTTTTCTGTGGATCCTTGTGATGCGTCCCCTGGTGGCGTTGAGAAGGAACAGGATTATTCCTGCCAGGAGGATGCGTACAAACACGAAGTAGAACACCGAAATATTAAGCCGTATCAGCATGTCCGTCCATATATACGATATTCCCCACAACGTGATTGCGAATACGGATACAAGATATACCAGAACTTTTGATTTTTGCGGATTGCTCATAAGTTAACTTTTTATTCTTTAATTCGGGCCGGCCTGCCGGCATCCGGTCATTTCAGGAAGACAAGCTTCTGTCCGTGCGGGACCTCATCCGACAATACGGAATCCTGTACGGCATGTATCCCGTTGATGAACACGTCCGTGATCCGGCCTTTCAGTGCAGTGCCTTCGTATGGACTCCACCCGCATTTATAACGCAGGTTTCCGGATGAGACGGTGTCCCAAACATCAGGATTTACAATGACCAGGTCTGCGTAATATCCTTCTTTGATGCAGCCCCTGTCCTGTATTCCGAACATCGCGGCTGCCTTTTCAGAGAAGACTGACGCTATTCTGGACAGCGGTATTCCTTCTTCACAGGCGATTGTCAGCAGGACTTGCAGTGTCTGCTGGATTGACGGAAGCCCGGAAGGGGCTGTCATGTATTTCCTGTCCTTCTCTTCCTGCAGGTGTGGGGCGTGGTCGGAACCGATCGTATCAATGATTCCCTGCTTCAGTGCATTCCTCAATGCCTTCCTGTCATCTTCCGTCTTGACGGACGGATTGCATTTCACCCTGCTCCCGAGTCTCCCGTAATCTTTGTCGGAGAACCACAGATAGTTGGCTGAAGTCTCTGCCGTGATGTCCATGTCCTTCTCTTTGGCCTCCGTTACCATCCTGATTTCCTCTCCGGTGGAGATGTGGAGAAGATGAAGCCGTGTATTATGTCTCACAGCTGTCTCCAGAGCTTTTGATGAGGAAAGGATGCACGCCTCTCTGCTTCTTATCTTCTCATGCATGCAGAAAGGTATGTCATCCCCGTATTTCCCGGCGGCTTCTTGAAGTCCGGCACGTATTGTACCCTCGTCTTCGCAGTGGACAAGTATCTCTTTCCCCTTTATGCCGAATATCCTGTCGAGGACCGCATCGTCATCTACCAGCATATTTCCGGTAGACGATCCCATGAACACCTTTATTCCTCCGAAATCCCTGGATGTTATTCCGTTCTTGCCGTGGTCCAGTATCTCCTCTATTTCATGGAAATTCCCGTTGGTGGCACCGAGATGGAAGCCGTAGTTGGCGAATGACCGGCCTTCAGCCAGCCTGAGCTTTTCCGCAAGACTTCCGGCCGAGACTGTTGCGGGTATTGTGTTGGGCATGTCAATGAATGAGGTGACCCCTCCGGCCAGTGCGGCTGCCGATTCGCTTGCAATATCTGCCTTATGGGTCATCCCAGGTTCCCTGAAATGCACGTGGGCATCTATGCCTCCGGCAAATATGAGTTTTCCTTGCAGGTCGGCTGCCATATATCCGGGGTATGACGATTCCAGTTCTTCCAAGGTGACATCCGAAGGTATTATTTTCCTGATTCTGTCTCCGTCGATGATTACGGATGAGTCACTTATGCCTTCCCCTGTGACTGTCCTGCCGTTGTAGAGTATGTGCCCCATTATGCTTTTCTGCCGCTTATTTTTCTGAATCTCATCCCGATGACGCCCCAGAACGCCTCGCCGAATATACCGCTGCTCATTTTTGAGGTTCCTTCTTTCCTGTCGACAAATATTATCGGCACTTCCTTGATCTTGAAACCGAGCTTGTATGTCGTGTATTTCATCTCAATCTGGAAACCGTACCCTTTCATCCTGACATTGTCGAGGTCGATTGTCTCAAGCACCTTCCTTCTGTAGCACTTGAAGCCTGCCGTGGAATCAAATATGTTCATGGCAAGGACCTTCCTTACGAATACTGATGCGAAGTAGGACATTATGACACGTCCGATAGGCCAGTTGATGACACTGATACCGTTGCAATACCGCGAACCTATAGCCAGGTCGGCACCGTCTGTCGCGCAGGCCTCATAGAGTCTCGGCACATCGTCCGGGCTGTGCGAGAAATCAGCATCCATCTCGAATATGTAGTCGTAGCCGTGTTCCGTCGCCCACTTGAACCCGGCTATGTATGCCGTCCCGAGCCCCTGTTTCCCCGCGCGCTCTATCATGAAGAGCCTGTCAGGGAATTCCTGCTGCAGACGTTTCACTATCTGTCCTGTCCCGTCAGGAGAATTGTCCTCGATTATCATGACGTGGTATTCTCCTTCAAGTGAGAACACCGCCCTTATCATCTTCTCGATGTTTTCCTTCTCGTTGTAAGTCGGGATTATTATCAGTTTTCTGTCCATACCTTCATCTGGGATTCTGAAAATTGACGTGAATTTACAAAATTTTGCTTATCTGTCAATATTATGCCTTCAACTGGCCTGAATCCAAGAAATATTTTTTGAGGACGAGATATTCTATCATGTTTTCCCTTTCTGTGTCCAGAAACTGTCTTATATAGGTATGTGCATTGCCGATTATCGCTTCCGCCTTTTCAGGATGTGAAGAGTAGTAGCCGAGCTTTTCTTCCAGATCCGAGAAATCCGGCTTGATCTCTATGTAGTGAAAGTCTGGCACAAGCGTCTTCTCCATGAACCATGTCTCGCATGTCGGCTTGGGCATGACAGCTATGGAATTGCTGCTCATGGCCCATTTCAGGTTTGTCGCCACATCGTTCCCTTCCAGCGCCAGTATGTATCTGTACTTCAGCATATCCCTGATTTTCATCTTGGGCTTGAGCCATTCATCTGGCAGTCCGGGCAGATTGCGTATGCTTCCGCAGTCGCAGATGTCGCTGCCGAACCATACCTTCATGAATTCGACCCTGTTCATCTTCCCCACGTCTCCGATGTCCGCCATGAATATCCCTCTGGGGCTTTTCTCTCTGAAATCATACGGATCCCTGATGAAATTGAAATGCCTGCACCTGTCGAGTTTCAGTATGATATTGTTGCTGTTGTCTTCCGATATGGGGCGGCTTTTCGTGACGGTAGGCTCGTCACATATCCAGTTGACATCCTGAAAATCAGCCTTCCACAACAAATCCTGGCTGAACCATCTGGTCGTCCGCCACGCATCGTGCTTGTACATGGAACTGGATTTTATCTTCTTGAGATCTCCTATCCTCATGAAATCCGTTTCCGGCCGGAAATTGCCGCTTATCCTGTTGTAATACAGGACTCGGGATATGATATAGTCTTTGTCCTGCCTCTTCTCCAGCTTTCCCTCAAAGTCCGGCATTGTCTGTCTCCAGATTGCCGAAGGCACAGCTTCTCTCAAATATGCCCCGATATAGCTTCTTATCTTCTTGGGTTTGAATCTATCCATTTAACGGTTTTTGGTTTAGTACACTATGCAAATTTAATAAATATCCTTTTTATCCGGTTAATTATTTGTTGATTGTATCCTTAACAAACCTTCGAAATCTCTTTTTCTTTCTCGTGTCACCTCTCTTAATTTTTCCTCTGCGTATTGAAGAACTTATATCGGACTTTGTTCTCTATAAAGGTAATTCTCAGAAATCCATTCCATTCATTTCATCTATTTCACGTTAAATTGAAGTGTGCGTCCGTGCGGTAATGTCAGCAGAAGGACAGCTTTTTCCGAGGCTTGAGGTCGGGGGCAGGATTATCTATTCGGTCAATTTGTTGACATACAGCGACATGAGTATTCAGGTGGGGATTTGGGATAAAAAAAGATGAAAAAAAAG
>CALVDP010000002.1 GCA_944326315.1 uncultured Bacteroidales bacterium | reverse complement strand
CTCTAGTCATAACCAGAAGGGGTGAAGTATTTCTAATTTACTAATAATCAATGAATTATGCAACACTTTTCTTGCTTGTTTTCAGCGATTTATCGCACTCCAAAACACTGAATTACTGCTGCTTGTAGATTCATCTGTTGACAATATTTCAATGAACTTTTATAGGGTTTGAGCCGGCCTTATCCGACTCAATTGTTAAATTTTAAAATTTTCGGTAAAAATTTACCGAAGTATTGTATTAATATTGTTTTTATTAATAAGGAATTTCATGAATATTGGCGGCCGGCCGCTTGTTCTTACGGAGAAAAAGCTTAAATTTAAGGTTGCATTATATCAATTAAATCATTTTAATTATGGCAACTGTTACATTTCAAGGAAATCCGGTCCAGACTTGCGGAGAACTTCCGCAGACAGGGGAAAAGGCGCCGAAATTCGGTGGGGTGAAAGGTGACCTGACTACAGTACATCTACCTGACTATATAGGGAAAAAAGTGGTACTCAACATCTTCCCGAGCCTTGACACGCCGGTGTGCGCGGCTTCGGTAAGAAGATTCAACCAGGAGGCGGCATCGCTCGACAACACAGTGGTGCTCTGCATATCCAAGGACCTTCCGTTCGCCCAGTCGCGGTTCTGCACTACGGAAGGCATCAGCAATGTCACTGCACTTTCCGTATTCCGCTGCCGTCATTTCGATGAAAGATACGGGCTCACCATGACTGACGGGCCTCTGAAAGGGCTGCTGGCACGCGCCGTGATCGTCATTGACGAGGAAGGGAAGATCATCTACGAACAGCTCGTGCCGGAGATCACCTCCGAACCTGACTACGATGCTGCCCTCAATGCCCTGAAATAACAGTATCCGGCAAATGCACCTGTTATGAACACCATTGAGCCTGTAAGCCTGAAAGAACTGATCGTCACTGATTTCCGCGCCCTGATGAGCTACAGGGTGAGGAAAATACTGATGATATGCAGCAACTATGACGCATTCATCCTTGAAGAAGACGGGCAGATAGAATCGCAGATATCCAGGGAATATATCGAGCTTAACCTGAGCAATCCTCCGCAATTCGTATGGGTGACTTCATCTTCAGAAGCGGAAAAAGTGCTGGACAAGGACAAGCACATAGACATGGTGATCTGCATGTACAATGACAAGGACAGGGACATATTCGATTTCGCCAGAAGGCTGAAGACCAGGACCTCGGACAATCCGCAGGAGAAGAAGATACCTTTCATCCTGCTCACGCATTTCTCCAAGGAAATACACAGGCGCCTTGAAAAGCAGGACCGCTCATATGTAGACTACATCTTCAGCTGGAACGGCAACGCAGAACTCATCGTGGCCATTGTCAAGCTGTTCGAAGACCAGATCAATGCTGAAAACGACATACTGAAAGTCGGCGTGCAGTCCATTCTTCTCGTAGAAGACTCCATACGCTACTACTCGACCTACCTGCCGGAGCTGTACAAGCTGGTACTGAAGCAGAGCGCGGAATTCCTGAAAGAGACTCTGAACGAAAAACAGCGCAAGCTCAGGAAACGTTCCCGTCCCAAGATTCTTCTCGCGACCAATTACGAGGATGCCGTGGGGATCTACCGCAAGTACGGCAACAACATGCTGGGGATAATCTCCGACGTGGGATTCGTGCTGCACAAGAATGACCCGCAGGAAAGCGAGAAGCCGGATGCCGGAATAGATCTGGTCAGGCTTGTCAAGGAAGACGACCCGTACATGCCCATAATCCTCCAGTCTTCACAGGGAGACATGGCTGAAGTGGCTGAGAAGCTGGGTGCCGGCTTCCTCAAGAAATACTCCAAGACCCTGATAATACAGCTTACCGAATATATCCGGGAAGAATTCGAATTCGGTGATTTCGTGTTCAGGGACAAGGACCGGCAGGAATACGGGCGTGCGGCGAACCTGAGCGAACTCCTGGAATGCATAAGGACGATACCTGACGATGTGCTGCTCTACAACACGTCGAAGAACATGCTCTCCAAATGGTTTTTCGCAAGAGGGCTTTTCACCCTTGCGAACCAGTTCAGGAAAGTGCATGAAAATCATTTCCAGTCCATTGAGGAAGTCCGCAGCTATGTCGCACAGCAGATACACGACTATCATGCCCTGAACGGCCGCGGCATAATAGCCCATTTTGACAAGGATACATACGGAAAATATATCTGGTTTTCAAGAGCCGGTGAAGGCTCGCTCGGGGGCAAGGCGCGCGGACTTGCGTTCCTGAACACCCTGATTGCCAAATACAGGCTCACCAACAGGTATGAAGGCCTGAAAATATCCACTCCACGCACTCTGGTGATAGCCACGGACTATTTCGACCAGTTCATAATGGAGAACGACCTCCAGTACGTCATCGATGCTGACATATCAGACGAGGAGATATTGTCGGAATTCGTGTCGTCAAGGCTTCCGGAACAACTGGTGGAAGAGCTTAAGGCCTTTCTCAAGACAGTGGAGACACCGCTTGCCGTCAGGTCCAGCTCCAAGCTTGAAGACAGCAACTACCAGCCGTTCGCAGGAGTGTACTCGACCTACATGATACCTCTTACCGAGAACAAGGACCAGATGCTCAGGCTTCTAAGAAAAGCCGTGAAAAGTGTCTATGCATCGGCGTTCTTCAACGGAAGCCGTACCTACATACACACGACAGGCAACCTGCTGAGCGAAGAAAAGATGGCCGTCATCATCCAGAGCATATGCGGGACAAAGCACGGAGAATTCTATTATCCCATGCTGTCCGGTGTGGCACGTTCGGTGAACTTCTACCCGATTGGGAAGGAGAAGCCGGAAGACGGGGTGGTGAACCTGGCGTTCGGACTGGGCAAGACTGTTGTGGACGGAGGCAACACTCTCAGGTTCATACCGAAATACCCAAAGAAGATACTGCAGTTGTCTGACATGAAAATAGCCCTTAACGACACGCAGAAAACCATGTATGCGCTTGATCTGAGACCGGGGGCGTTCCTTCTCTCAAGAGACGATTCCATCAACCTCGTGAAGATGCCTGTCGCAGAGGCCCTGAAGGGCTATGACCATCCGGAGCTTGTCGCTTCCACGTTCAGTACGGCCGACAACAGAATGGTGCCGGGAATAAGTGCGGCGGGACCGAAGATCGTCACGTTCGACTATATTCTGAAATATGGCCGCTACCCTCTGGCCCAGGCTCTTTCCGACCTGTTGAAGATGTGCCGGGAGGAGATGATGTGCGATGTGGAAATGGAATTCGCCATGGATGTCATACCTGACAGTCCGTCACAGGAATGCGTGGTCAAGCTACTGCAGGTACGTCCTGTCGTGGACTATGCGGAAGAGCATGACATATCGATAGATGCAGTCGGAGAGATGATGGATGAAGTGTTCATCCGCTCGTCCAATGCACTCGGCTCGGGCGAGATAACCGGGCTGAGCCATATCCTCTATGTGGACCCGCAGCTGTTCGACAGCGCAAAGACCAAGGAAATAGCGGAAGAGATATCCAGGATGAACAAGGAGATGAAGGAGAACGGCAGGTCATACATGCTTGCCGGTCCCGGCAGATGGGGATCATCGGACCCGTGGCTTGGCATTCCGGTGCTCTGGAGCAATATCTCGGAGGCCAAAGTAATAGTGGAATGCGCCATACCCGGCTACAGGATAGAGCCGAGCCAGGGAACACATTTCTTCCAGAACATCACCTCGCTCGGAGTCGGATACCTGACAATAGACACAGTACAGGACGAGAATGCCATGAATGCCGCATTCCTTGACAGGCTCAACTGTGTGAGCGAAGGCAAGTTCATAAAGCTGTACGAAGCTCCGGAATCAATGGCGGTATTCATCGACAGGAAGTCCAACCGCGGGATAGCAGGCAGGATGAGGTCTTCCGGCAGCCGTGGATGAGTACTTCAGTCATTTACGGAAGTAAACTCCTGTCGCCCTCATCCTCAAATCCTCAATGCCTTGCATTTTGCTAAATTCTTGCAAACCTTAATGAGGGTGACCCAAAAGTGACTTTGGGTCACCCTCAAACGTCTTTCTTCGAAACCATTGACGAACAGAGTGCAATTGTGCCTGCACAAATTGCCGAGGTGAGGATATGGAAAAACTTCAGTTTAAACTGTACCCATCCTTCAGGAATGCACCCAAAGATTTGTCATACGTCTGAATTTGCTCAAGGCGTTTCTTGTTTGCCTCAGCTCGCTTGAATTTGAAATAGCAGCTCTGAGAACAGAAGACCGTCGGATAACGGGTCGTCTTAAAAACTGTTCCGCACTGTTTACACGTTTTTTGAAACATTGTTTTGTTCTTTAGTGTGTCCGAGTACGGGACATGAAAAAGTGTTTCATCGTGTTTCAGAATGTTTCAGAATGTTTCAAACCTTCTATATTACTTCACATTTCCCCACACTCCGTCCTACGAGTTTGCTCTCTGAATTCACTTTTGGTACAAATACAGTACAAAAACAGTGAAAACATTGATAGTTAATGATAACTATCGTCATACAAACAAAAAAAAGAAGAGCTGCCGAAACAACTCTTCTTCAATCATTTATATGCAAATGTGCGACTTTAGTCTACATTTTCATTTACCAATTCAGGATCTTCTTGAAGTCATAATCCTCAGGATTGCTTACATAAGCCTTGGCGGCCTCGTAGTCATCCTCGGAGACATAATGTGCGATATACTTGTAGTAATTCTGCGCAGTACCGGAATTGATGTCCACCACGCGAGGCGGAATCTTGCCGGTCTCAGGGTCCTGGAGATCAGAAAGATAAAGAGGCGATACATTGCCATATGCGTCTACATACACCATACAGCCAGTCTTGCCCTCACTGTAGAGCTGGTACACACCCATGGCGAGTTCCGTGCAATATGTAAGGTCGTATGCCACAGGATCCTGGCAACGCACGTCATAACCGATCTCCACCGGGCGTGTCTTCACCTTAAGCCCGATCTTCTTGAGCTCCTTCTCCAGAAGATCATTGAAAAGCACTGCCTTGGAAATCTTTCCGAGCTCAGGATGTCCGTGCTCGTCATAAGTGAAATGTATTCCGGCCGCAGCAGCCTCTTTGGCCACACCCTCGTCATGGAACAGACCTTCGGCAGCCACCACCGTACCGTAGTTCACTCCCATGATCTTCCTCTTGATGATGGACGATATGGTGAGCCTGATGATCTTGTCAAGGCAGATATCGGTCTTGTTGAACATCTCCGGGATGATTGTCATCGGGCAATGGGTGGCCTCGCCTATTCCGAGAGCAAGGCTTCCGCAAGTACGTCCCATTGCGGAGATCAGCAGCCAGTTGCCTGAAGTGCGGGCATCCTCATAGATTGTCCTGGCCAGGTGTGCACCCTCGTTCTTGGCTGAATTGTAGCCGAATGTCGGTGTGTTTGCAGGAAGAGGAAGGTCGTTGTCTATGGTCTTCGGGCAATGTATGTTGGCGATATGATAGTTCTTGGCAGCCAGGAACTTGGAAATCCTGTTGGCAGTAGATGCAGTATCATCGCCTCCGATTGTCACGAGAAGCTTGATATTGTTCTCCTTGAACAGGTCAAGGTTGAAATTTTCCTCGAAATCCTTGTCAGTAGGCTTGAACCGGCTCATTTCAAGATAGGAGCCTCCCCTGTTGAAATAACGGTCGGCCTTGAAGAAGTCCAGATCTTCCGTACGGGCATTCTTGCTGAAAAGCCCTGAATAGCCACCGTGAAGGCCTATCACCCTGAAACCTCTGGCAAGAAATGTCTTGGCCACACTCATTGAAACTGAATTCATTCCAGGAGCCGGACCGCCCCCACAGAGAATAATCACTGCATCTTTCATAATTCCTTAATACTTTATAGTTATTCTGATAAAACAATCTGTCTGCTGAAACTTTCTGGTCACGGAAAAAACGTTTATCCGTAAAACCTTGCAAAATTATCCAATTTCGCCAAAAAACCACGAAAAAAATCGTATTTTTGTAATTTGACAATAAAATGTCCGCACCGTGCAGGCCTTATGGCCGGAGGCATTGCCGGACATAAAATGAACTAAGTTGGAAACAGTGAATACAGACGATATAAGGAAAAGGATAGAGGAACTCAGGGCGGCCATAGCCGAGAACAACAGGAGGTACTATGTGGAGAACAATCCTGTCATCAGCGACTATGAGTTCGACATGCAGATGAAAGAGCTGGCTGACCTGGAAAAGGCCCACCCTGAATTCGCTTCTCCGGACTCCCCTACCGGAAAGGTGGGCAGCGACCTTGCGGAACGATCCTCCGCCGGAGACGGGACACATGAGTTCGCACAATTCCCCCACAAGTACCCGATGCTCTCGCTCGGGAATACGTATGACATCTCGGAAGTGGAAGCGTTTGTAGAAAGGGCCAGGAAGATCCTGGGCACAAGCTTCACCTTCTGCTGCGAACTCAAGTTCGACGGTACGGCCATCTGCCTCACCTACAGGAACGGCCGGCTTGACAGGGCGCTCACCCGTGGGGACGGGGCCATCGGAGATGACGTCACCGTGAATGTCAGGCATATCCGGAACATACCGGAAAGGCTCATCGGCAGCGGGTATCCTGACGAGTTCGAGATCAGGGGGGAGATTTACATGCCGTACAAGGCATTCGACAGGCTGAATGAAGAACGTCTCAGGGATGAAGACCAGCCGTTTGCCAATCCGAGGAACGCCGCATCCGGCTCGCTCAAGCTGACCACACCGGAAGAGGTCGGTCACAGGGGGCTGGAATGCACGCTGTACCACATGCTTGGGGACAACCTTCCCTTCACCACGCATGACCAGGCACTCAAGGCTGCGGCAGGCTGGGGTCTTCCTGTATCGGACAAGAGAAAGATATGCACGGACATTAGTGACATTGAAGAATATATCGGCTACTGGGACACGGCCCGCAAGGCCCTGCCATTCGCCACTGACGGTATAGTCATAAAGATCAACGAACTGGCATACCAGAAAGAGCTGGGATACACAGCCAAGTTCCCGCGTTGGGCCGTGGCGTACAAATTCAAGGCGGAACAGGCGCTGACAAGACTTCTTTCAATAGACTACCAGGTAGGCAGGACAGGGGCGGTGACGCCCGTGGCGAATCTCGAACCGGTACTTCTGTCCGGCACCACAGTGAAGAGGGCTACCCTCCACAACGCCGGACAGATGCAGCTTCTGGACGTACGTGTCGGGGACTATGTCTATGTGGAAAAAGGCGGTGAAATAATCCCCAAGATCACAGGCGTGGAACTGGACAGGAGAGAGCCCGGAACAATCGTGCCCGTATTTCCCGACAAATGCCCGGACTGCGGTACTACGCTGGTCAGGGATGAAGGGGAAGCAAGATACTTCTGCCCCAACTCTGACGGCTGTCCCACCCAGATCAAGGGCAAGCTCGTACATTTCATCAGCAGGAAAGCCATGAATGTACTGGCGGGAGACGCCACTGTGGAGCAGCTGTACAACCTCGGATATGTGCGTACGCCGGCCGATTTCTATGACCTTGGAATGGAGAAGCTTCTTACGCTGGAAGGCTGGAAGGAAAGATCCGCACGGAGGCTGCTCGATAGCCTTGAGGCCTCGAAAAAGACAGGCTTCGGACATGTGCTCTTCGCCCTGGGAATCAGGTATGTCGGGGAGACCACGGCCAAGTCTCTGGCAGAACACTTCAGGAATATAGACGCACTGATGAAAGCAGGCAGAGACGAACTGCTGTCAGTGGAGGATATCGGAGAAGTCATCGCGGACAGCATACTCGAATATTTCAGCAAACCGTCACACATCAGCGAGATACGCAGGCTTGAACATGCCGGACTGAAATTCAGCATGGACGAGGACAGCGGACCTGCATCATCCGCCCTCGAAGGCCTTACAATCGTGATTTCCGGCAACTTCAGCATATCAAGGGATGAGATGAAAGAGCTGATCACGAAAAACGGAGGAAGGAACAGTTCTTCAGTCAGCGGCAAGACCAGCTTTCTCCTCGCCGGGGAGAAGCCCGGACCGGAAAAGGTCAGGAAAGCGCATGAGCTCGGCATCAGGGTCATCAGCGAAGACGAATTCATGGGGATGCTGCCTGCCAGCCACACTCCGGACGGCACCGCGGACCATGCTGATTACGGCAGTCTTGTCACACAACCGACGTTGTTCTGACATGATATACACGAAAAAGGAAAAGGATTTCGAAGAAATCGTTATATTATTATGAAGACAGGAGACAAATACAGCCTGCAGCATATTGCAGGGGCGCAGGAGACTGCAGACAATATCGGATCCGGAGGACTGGCGGTCTTCGCCACCCCGGCCATGGCAGCCCTTATGGAAAAGGCTGCCTATACGCTCGCCAGACAACACGGATTCGAGACAGTGGGTACGAAACTGGAAATTTCGCACGACAGGGCATGCCTTCCAGGCACCGTACTGACAGCGGCCGCCACACTGACAGGCATCGATGGCAGGAAACTCTCCTTCACGGTGGAAGTGTCGGACGGGAAAGGTCTCATCGGGAAAGGCCTGCACGAAAGATTCACCATCGACCCGGAAAGATTCATGTCAAAGCTCGGACAGGAGTAAAGTCAGCATAATTTCCTGCAGATGAAAAATCCTCTGGACATATTAAGGAGAGTGAAACGCTTCATTACCGAAGATATCTGGAAGCTGGATATCGAGGATTTTTCACGTGCCAAGGCGAGGAGCATCAAGTATCTCAAGGTCCTGATCATCACGATCAAGACATTCTCGGCAGAGAAAATAGGCTTCCAGGCCGTAGCCCTCAGCTTCTTCGGCACCATGTCAGTTGTGCCGTTCCTGGCAGTGGTGTTCGCCATAACGGGAGGTCTCGGCCTGGCGGACAAGCTCAGGGAGCTGCTCTACGCATATTTCAGCAATTCGCAGGAGACCATTGACATGGTACTCGGCTTCGCCAACAATATCATCAGCACGGCACAGTCAAGCGCAATGGGACTGCTGAGTGCCCTGCTCTTCGTCTGGCTCGTGTTCTGGATGATGATTTCTGTTGAGCGCGTCTTCAACAATGTCTGGCGGGTGAAGAAATCCAGGAATATCTTCAAGAGGATATCGTTCTACATCGCGATACTCATAATCGCCCCGTTCGTCATCATGCTCTTCTTCTCCGGCTCGATAGTCTACAGTAACATGCTCAAGGGAATAGGACTCGATGTGGCCTATTTCGAATCCATAGCCTCGGTCCTGGCATGGGTGCTGTTCTACATAGTCGCCACACTGACATTCTCGGCGATGTACAAATTCATCCCGAACTACAGGGTGCTGTATGCCAATGCCCTGAGATCGGCCTCCATATCGGCCCTGGCCTTCACCCTGCTCCAGTACCTCTACCTGGAGACACAGCTTTTCGTGACAAGGCTGAACATGGTATACGGTGCAGTGGCCGCCATCCCGCTTTTCATGTTCTGGATGAACTTCGGATGGTTCATAATCCTGTTCGGTGCGGAACTGTCCTATGCATATCAGCATGTGGACAGCTACAATATAGAATAATGACCCTAGAAAAACAACAATATGCCTGTATCTGAATTTACCAAAGAAGACTTCGACATCATCGCAAGGGACTATGCGGACCTGAAGGAAGCCGCGCGCAAAAGATGTGCGGACCAGAAAGAGCTGGACGTGGTCCAGAAGGCTTTCGATTTCGCAAATGAAGCACACAAGGGAGTGAGGCGGCGTTCAGGCGAGCCATACATACTCCACCCCATTGCCGTGGCCAAGATAGTGGTCAGCGACATCGGGCTCGGATACAAGTCCATAGCCGCAGCCCTGCTGCACGATGTGGTGGAAGACACGGAATACACCGTAGAAGACATAAGCAATCTGTTCGGTGAGAAAATAGCTTCGCTCGTGGACGGGCTCACGAAGATAAAGACCGTGCTGGACAACGAAGACAAGGCGGAAAAGAAAAGCATCCAGGCAGAGAACTTCAAACGCATCCTGCTGACACTCAACGACGATGTGCGAGTCGTCCTGATCAAGCTCGCGGACAGGCTGCACAACTGCAGGACAATAGAGTTCATGCCGGAATACAAGCGGGACAAGATACTCTCCGAGACAATGTACATCTTCATCCCACTTGCGCACAGGCTCGGACTGTATGAAGTGAAATCAGAGATGGAAGACATCTGGCTCAGGTACAAGGAGCCTGAAGCCTTCAACGAGATCACTGAAAAGATCAACAGGAACATTTCTGACAAGGAAAAGGAAATCGATGAATTCATAAAACCTATCGATGCCGCCCTCCGCAAGGCCGGATTTGACTTCGAGATCAGGAAACGTGTCAAGACCCCGTATTCAATCTGGCACAAGATAGTGACCAAGGGCATCACTTTCGAGCAGATCTACGACCTGTACGCAGTGAGGATAGTATTCAATCCCGGACAGGGCTGTACCAAGGATACGGAAAGAGACCAGTGCTACCATGTATTCTCCATCATCACAGGCATATACAAATACAAGAGCGACAGGATACGCGACTGGGTCAAGCATCCCAAGAACAACGGGTACGAAGCCCTGCACTGCACCCTGATGAGCCACTCGGGAATATGGATTGAGGTCCAGATCAGGACCCAGAGGATGGACGACATTGCTGAGAAAGGCATCGCGGCGCACTGGGCATACAAGAAGGACGGTTTCGTAAGCGAAAACGAGAGCGAGATGGACAAATGGATAAGCAAGGTCAAGGAAATCCTTGTGAATCCGGATGTCAACGCCCTGGATCTCCTGGACATCATCCACAACGACCTGACCACCACGGACATCTTCGTATTCACTCCGAAAGGAGAACAGAAAAGCATACAGAAAGGAGCCACAGCCCTTGATTTCGCCTATATGATCCACACTGAGATAGGCAACAAGGCGATCGCGGCCAAGGTGAACATGAAACTCGTGCCTCTGAGCTATGTACTCAAGTCCGGAGACCAGGTCGAGATAATCACGGCAGAGAATGAAAAGCCGAAAAGGGCCTGGCTGCAATTCCTGGTGACAAGGAAAGCCAAGAATATTGTCATAGACTATTTCAAGGGAGAACGGCAGGAAAGCATAAGGGTCGGCAGGGACATGCTGGAGGAGCAGTTGTCCGCCCTCGGCTACAAGCTGACGGACAAAGTCCTGGCGAAGCTTCTCGACGGCTACGAGATATTCGAAGGAGACAAGGACGAGCTCTTCTTCAGGATAGGTGCGGGCATACTCAAGCTCGGCAACCTGGAACAAATTGTCCGGAAGGAGGACGAAAAATCCGGGAAATGGACATTCCCGTGGTTCAAGAACAAAGAGAAGAAAGACGGGAAATTCGTCATCAACGACAAGTCGGATATAGCCCACAAATATGTCATTGCAGGCTGCTGCAACCCTATACCCGGAGACAGTGTGGTGGGCTTCATGGCGTCAGACGGCACCATCACCGTCCACAAGAAGACCTGCAGCGTGGCTAACAGCATAGCGGCCAAGCACGGAGACAGGATAGTACGCACACAGTGGGAGCAGGACGCCGACCAGTCCTTCCTGGTAAGGCTTTCGCTCAAGGGATATGACCGTATAGGTATCATAAACGAGATTTCAAGATATATTTCTCTGGTAATGAACGTAAACATGAGAAGAATTTACCTGAATACGGAAGACGAAGTATTCGACGGCTATATTGACCTGTATGTCCATGACAAGGATGATCTGGAAAGGCTCATACGCAGGCTTGGCAAGATCGAGGGAATACAGAGCGTAGTCAGGACAGACATGTAGGATATTTCGCCGTACAGTAACAGATAAGGAATAATGAAACAAAAGATTGCACAATTCATCCCGCTCCTGGCGACGGTAGCTGCAGCAGGGGCCCTTATATTCTCGCCGTCATGCGCCAATACCACGACTCCCCCGAGCGGAGGGCCGAAGGACACAATTCCGCCGGTGATGGTGAAATACTATCCGCAGCCCGGAGACACGATGATACCAAGGCACAAGACCCAGCTGTCCATGACATTCGACGAATTTGTAGTGGTCAAGGACGCACAGAGCCTTTTCCTCTCCCCTCCCATGGAGAAGACCCCGAAATACAAGATAAGGAACAAGAGCGTCATAGTCTATTTCGAAAATGACCTTGATTCCAACAAGACATACGTGCTGGACGTGACCAATGCCATAGCGGACAACAACGAAGGTAACATGTATCCGGGATATGCCATGGTCTTCTCGACCGGCAAGCACATCGATTCCATGATGGTCACAGGTATCGTACAGGACTGCAATACCCTGATGCCGGTCAAGGGGGCTACAGTGATGCTATACAAGGACCATTCGGACTCGGCGGTCTTCAAGCACAGGCCTGACGCCGCGATCAAGACAGACGACTGGGGATTTTTCTGTCTGAGGAATATACAGGACACCGTCTACAGGATGTACGCCATCATGGATATGAACAACAACAATATCTACGAGGCAGACCAGGACCAGGTGGCATTCCTCGACACTCTGGTGAGGCCTTCGCAGAAGGTCAACGATTCCCTGCCGGAACTGAAAAAATACATCATGACAGATACGGTGGCATGCCTTGCCCGAAAGACGCAATATGAGCTTAACCTCTTCCAGGAAGTACCATCCAAACAAATGATACTGAACAAGGAACGTCTTGGAGAAAGGACTGCGTACATAACGTTCATGGCACCATACGCCAAGATTGACTCGATATGGATGACCGGCATCCCGGCAGACAAGCTCATCACCCAGTTCAATCTGGAGCAGGACAGCCTTGAAATATGGGTAAATGACCCGCGTCCGCTTCCTGACACGCTCTTCCTGAACGTAGACTACCTCAAGACCGACACCCTCGGCAACCTTGTACCTACAATAGAGGAAGTCAAACTGGCCAAGCCGAGGGAATCTGCGGTGGCCAAAAGCTCCAGGAAAGACATTAAGAAAGAGGACACCACCACTGTGTTCACCATCACTGCCGAACCTGAGACAATAGAGCAGTACGGATTCCTCATAGAATTCAAGTATCCGCTTGTGGAATCGGCATTCGACTCTCTTGAATTCAGATATCTCAATCCCAAGCAGCAGGAGTTCACGGACACGTACACGGTGGAACAGGACAGCCTGAATCTCAGGAAATATGTCATACGACCTGCCACCAAAATGCTTCCAGGCTATGAGTACTTTCTCAAGGTACCTCACCGCAAATTCAAGGATATTAACGGCTTCTACAACGACAGCTCGGAAGTGAAGGTGACTCTTCCGAACGATGACAAGCTGAGTTCACTGACACTCGTGCTCGAAAATGTCAGGAACAAGTACATCATAGACCTGCTGAACGAGAAGCGCGACCAGACCATACGGTCATTCATAATCGACAAGGACGAGACCCTGCTTTTCCCTTACATCAAGGCAGGCAAATACTCGATACGGCTTACCGAAGACCTGAACCGCAACGGACTTGTGGATACGGGCAACCTTCTGGAACACAAGCAGCCTGAGAAGGTGAAATTCTTCAAGCTCGAAAACGGTAACGCATACATGGACATACCGGAAATGACAGAACTGGAACAGACCATAGATGTCGGGGAACTCTTCAAATAAGGAATGGCAGATGAACGGATTTCACAAGACATTATATTTCATAACCGCAGCGGCAGTGCTGGCATTCGCCGGCATGCCTCAGGCAAGTGCACAGTTGCCGCAAGGCATGTCCGTGGAAGAAGACAAGCCTGAGACAGATATTCCGGACACTCTTGACATAGAATTCACGGACATAGACTCACTGAGCGACGAATACCTGGACAGCCTGGACCTGAGCAGGGATATCCCTATCAATGACTATACAATGATAGGCTTCCAGTATGGAGTGGGACTGAGCCAGGTGAGCTGGAATCCGAGCATGCAGCAGAGATTCCGTTTCATACCGGTCAATTTCGGCTTCCTCTATACCCGCTACGAGAAAATGTTCGGCTACATGCCGTATTTCGGCATCCAGGCAGGCGTATTCTACGGACAGGAAGGGTACCAGTTCGAGGAAGACGATGAAGGGTACACACCGACTGTGGAAGGTGCTACAGGAGCGATCATGCAGGTGGTGGAAGTGCCTGTCATGGCACACTGTCACTTTGACTTCTGGAAGATGAAGCTTATGGTGAACCTCGGACTCTACGGAGGATACCGTCTTAGCATCGAACGCTTCGGGGACAATGTACCGGACAATCTCAGGAACAATTTCACTGATACCGACCTGCGGTATGATTACGGCATCAAGGGCGGCGCCGGGTTTGCATTCGTGTTCGACCCTGTCGAGATACATTTCACAGCCATGTACAAGCATTCGTTCGGCTCTCTGTACCAGCCGGACTACTACAGCCAGTATTACTACCGCTACGCCTACCCTGCCAATTTCATATTCTCGGTAGGAGTGCATTTCCAGCTGACAAAGCGGGTCGGCAAGACCAAGCATGCGCTGAGGCAGGAAGCGAAAGAACACCTTGGACTGATAAGGGCCATCCAGTCAGAGATACCGGCAGGTGAAGGAAACGGAACGGCAATGGAATAAATGATATGCATACTGAAGAAGTGAAAGTGGGGAATGTCATCATCGGTGGAGGACATCCCGTCGTAGTACAGACAATGTGCAATACGCACACATCAGACATCGAGGCTTCCGTGGCACAATGCGTAAGGCTGCATGAAGCAGGGGCGGAAATGATAAGACTGACGGTACCGTCGCCGGATGATGTGAAGGCACTGGCGGAAATCCGCAGGCGCCTTAGATGCATGGGCATAGAGACCCCGCTTGTCGCCGATGTCCACTTCTCTTCCGGGATAGCCATAGCCGCGGCAGAGACTGTGGAGAAGGTCAGGATAAATCCCGGCAATTTCCACAAGGATTTCGCACAGGCAAAGATACGGTTCTCGGAACTGGTCAATGTATGCAAGGAACACGGGACCGCCATCCGCATAGGGCTCAACCACGGCTCGCTCGGAGAGAGGATCACGACACTTTACGGGAATACCCCGCTGGCGATGAAGGAAGCCGCCATGGAATGGCTGGACCTGTGTGTGCAGAATGACTTCCGCAATGTAGTGGTATCCCTGAAGGCGAGCAACACCATAGTCATGGTAGAGGCATACAGACTCCTTGCAGCCGCCATGGAAGAGAAAGGAATGGCTTTTCCATTGCACCTCGGTGTCACAGAAGCCGGAAACGGGGACTCGGGACGCATAAAATCTGCCGTGGGCATATCCGCGCTCCTCTCTGAAGGTATCGGAGACACGATAAGGGTGTCACTGACCGAAGACCCTGCCAACGAGATACCTGTGGCGAAATACCTTGCCGACAGGTGCGGAGGCATCCTTCATTCATCTCTTGCAGCAGTATCAATAGAAGGAGGCAAGGCTGTTGCCACCTATGAGGCACCTTCGCGCGAAAGGCTGATGCTTGACCTGTCATGCGATTTCGGGAAAATGCTTCTTGACAGGAAAATCGACGATGTGGAAATAAGGGGATGCTATTACGACGGGGACAGGAAAGTTGTCCTGGACGGATCCGATGATGCGGCTTACTTTGAGGATGAACTTCTTCAGGCCGCCCGGAGAAGATTCTACCGTCCGGAATATGTAGCCTGCCCGGGCTGCGGAAGGACCATGTACAATCTGGAGGAAACCTTCAACGAGGTCAAGCGCAGGACATCACATCTCAAGGGCATGGTCATAGCAGTGATGGGATGCATAGTGAACGGACCAGGAGAAATGGCCGATGCAGACTGGGGCTACGTCGGAGAAGGCAACGGGAAAGTAGCAATTTACCGGAAAAAGACTCCGGTGGCAAGGCATATACCGGAAAATGAAGCCATAGACAAGCTGCTTGAACTCATAGAGAACGACAGCCAGGCATCAGCCGGCATCAGCGGAGAAGCTGCCGGCATAGACCTGTAAGGCCTGTCAGTTGCGATCCTGCCTTAAAGGCGCGGCGGCTGTCCTGTCAGATGTGCCGGAAAGAGTGTCTGCTGCGGCTGCATTGTCATCATGCCCGCCGTCCTCCGGCACAACCTTTTTGACAATGACCTTGTCTATCCTCGCCCCGTCCATATCCACGACTTCGAACAGGAAATCGCCCCAGGTGACCTTCTCTCCTGCGACCGGCATGTGGTCCAGTTCGTCAAGGATAAGGCCTGCCACTGTCGTATATTCGAAATCCTCCATGGAATCCTCAATATTGAAATGTCTGAGGAAGTCATACATTGGACACATTCCGTCCACAAGCCATCCGTCATTGCCTTCCCTGGCCACGATATCAGGCTCCTCATGGTCGTCATTGATGTTGCCGACAAGAGCTTCCATGATATCCTTGAGCGTGATGATTCCGGAACATGAGCCGAATTCGTCGCAGACAAGCGCACGGCTTATCTTCTTCTGCTTCATCTGCTCAAGTACGGTGTAGACGTTCATGTTCTCATGGAAATAGACGGGCTTCTTCATCATCTTCCGTATGTCGATACCGCCCTCTTTGCCGATATTCAGCACATATTCCTTGAGCGAAAGCACGCCCACTACATGGTCAAGGTCATCCTCCACTACAGGATACTCCTCGAAGATATTAGCCTCTATCGTCTCTCTTACCTCCTGTTCCGTCATTTCCAGGTCAAGCCACACAATATCGGCACGAAGTGTCATGATAGTGCTGACCTTAAGGTCTCCGAGTGCAAACACCCTCTCCACCAGATCCTGCTCCACCGGAGACACCTCGCCTTCATCCGTTCCCTCCTGTATGATGGACTTGATCTCTTCCTCAGTCACCTTGGTCTCCTGATACCTTATGCCGAGCATCCTTGTGATAAGGGAGGTAGTCTTGGCAAGCAGCCATACGAACGGTGCAGCTATGACCGAGATGAATTTCATCGGGCCGGCCACTATCTTGGACACCTTCTCGGATGCGCTCATGGCAATCCTTTTCGGGACAAGCTCTCCGAAAATAAGGGTAAGGAACATGACCAGTATGACAATTATCGTCTGCGCCAGTGCAGATGCCCCCGAAGCACTCATTCCGGCAGACTGGAGCAGAGAAGAGAACTCAGCAGCAATCTTGTTGCCGGAAAAAATACCCGTCAGGATACCTATAAGCGTGATGCCGACCTGTACGGCAGACAAGAACCTGTCCGGATCCTGGGCAAGATTGAGTGCCGTCCTCGCCGCCTTGCTTCCCTTGTTCGCATCAGCCTGGAGACTTGACTTTCTCGCCGAAATAATGGCGATCTCCGACATCGCGAAAACACCGTTCAACAGGATCAGAAGGATAATGATAAAAATTTCTTCCATATAGAATTTGACGTCAGTTAGACGAAGGTTTAAGTTTTGCTTTTCCCAGCTCCGCAATGACAGTCTCGCAGGCGCGGACCTCCTCTCCGAGCTTTACCTTTATATCCGCATCGAGAGGAAGATACATGTCGATTCTCGATCCGAACTTGATGATACCGCACTGCTCTCCCCTTACACCGGTCCTGCCAGGCTCTGCATAACACTCGATCCTGCGGCAGAACGTACCTGCAAGCTGCTTGAAGAACACGTCACCATATCCGTTGCGCATGCACACGGACGTATGCTCGTTGAGTTCGGATGCCTTGGGAAGGAATGCGAGAAAATATTTCCCCGGATGATACTTGTAATAAGTCACTTCCCCGGTGACAGGCCAGAAATTCACATGGACGTTGAAGAAATCCATGTATATGGACACCTGGATGCATTCCCTTTTCAGGAATTCGGGCTCGAATACCCTGTCCAGAACCACAATCTCCCCGTCAGCCACAGCTGTGACAAGGGCATCTCCCTCAGGTTTCATACGGGACGGGACCCTGAAGAAAAATATGACAAAGCCCATGAAGAAAATAAGAAGTGCCACAAGCGGGAAAGACACGTAGAGGCAGCTTATAAAATGCAAGATCAGCCAGATCAGCATACTACAAGCCACCCAGACAACAAGAATTATCCTCCAACCGCCTCTGTGAATGGTCATCATGAGCAAAAACTATCAACTGACAAAGTTACGAAATTTTATGCAATCAATGAAATAATCTTGGATTGTCACAAAATATTAAGAACCATAAGATAAATCGTACCGACAGGCAGGGCAATAAGCGCACTGTCCATCCTGTCGAGGATTCCGCCGTGCCCCGGCATGATAGTACCGGCATCCTTCACGGCATAATATCTCTTCCACTGAGATTCTATCAGGTCACCGTACACGCCGGACACATTCATCAGTATCGAAAGGATGACGCAGTGTATCAGCGGATATTTCAGCATACCTGCGTAATGCAACACCACTCCGGCCAGGACAGCGAGCACGAGTCCGCCCCAGAATCCTGCCCATGACTTCTTCGGGGAGACCTCAGGGAAAAGCTTCTTGCCGAATTTCTGGCCGATGGTCATACCGAAAAGATACCCGCCGATATCCGATACCCAGACTATTATGAAGAAACTCAACAGAAGTGTCCAGCCATATACACCCGAATGACCGAATGCCGCGAAATTGGTCATGGCCATGGGAACTGCAATATAAAGCAGGGCCGTATACAGGTTGGCAAATTTTCCGAAATCAGTCTTGTCCTTGACATACAATGAATTGATCATTATCAGGAAGACAGGTATGATAGCAAGTATGACAAGCCTGCCCGGGAAGTTGAAGCCCATATACAGGTAGGTAAGCACGAACATCACTATCGCAGCCAGCACGGAAAGCACCTGGGAGAACACATACTCCCCTCTCATGGTCATCCTGTAGAACTCAATCATCATGACTGCCATCAGTCCTGTCATCAAGACACAGAAACTGTACTTGCCCAATAACAGGCACGCTATCACCACGCAGACGAACCCTGCGCCGGTCAATGTTCTGATCAGTAAATTCTTCATGACACCTTCAGGCTTGTTTGATGTCTTTCTGTCCGTCCATGTCCTCAGTGTCGCCCGCCGCGGTATCGGCATTCTCTTCTGCTTCAGCAGTATCGTCCGCACCGCCGGCAATCACGGCACCCTCAGCAGTTTTTCCGTCCTCTGACTGTGATGCGGACGCATCCGCCCTCGGACCGAATATCCTCTCCATGTCATCGGCGAAGATCACCTCCTTCTCAAGGAGAAGCGCTGCCAGTTCAAGGAATTTCTCCTTGTTGTCCATAAGTATGCCGTACGTCCTGTCATGGATCTTGTTTATGAGGGACTTGACCTCCTCGTCTATCAGTTCGGCAGTCTTCTCGCTGTACGGCTTGCCGAGTTCATAGCCGCGCGAACCAGTGGAATCATAATACGACACGGTGCCTATCCTGTCGCTCATGCCGTAATACACTACCATGGCATAAGCCGACTTGGTAAGTCTCTCAAGGTCATTGAGAGCACCGGTGGACGGCTGTCCGTTCACGATTTCCTCCGCCACCCTTCCGCCGATCAGTGAACACATCTGGTCCAGCATCTGCTCACGTGTTTCAAGCTGTCTTTCCTCTGGCAGATACCACGCAGCTCCGAGGGCCTGTCCTCTCGGGACTATCGTCACCTTGAACAGCGGGCTCGCATTCGGAAGCAGCCAGCTTACAGTGGCATGTCCGGCCTCGTGATGGGCGATAGACTTCTTCTCTTCAGGCGTGATGATCTTGTTCTTCCGTTCAAGTCCACCGATAATCCTGTCGACAGCATCAAGGAAATCCTGTTTGTCGATCTCTTTCTTGTTCTTTCTTGCTGCAGTAAGCGCAGCCTCGTTGCAGACATTCGCGATATCCGCACCGGAGAAGCCCGGTGTATGCTTGGCCAGAAACTCCACATCGAAATCAGGAGCCAGGACAAGTCCTTTGAGATGCACCTTGAATATCTCAATACGCTCCTTCAGGTCAGGAAGGTCGACATGTATCTGTCTGTCAAAACGCCCTGCCCTGAGCAATGCCTTGTCCAGGATATCAGCCCTGTTGGTAGCCGCAAGGATGATGACTCCGGAGTTCGAATCGAAGCCGTCCATCTCCGTAAGAAGCTGGTTCAGCGTATTCTCCCTCTCGTCATTGGAAGAGAAGCCGACATTCTTGCTTCTTGCCCGCCCCACTGCATCGATCTCGTCTATAAAAACAATGCAAGGTGCCTTCTCCTTGGCCTGACGGAACAGGTCCCTCACCCTGGAGGCACCGACACCCACGAACATCTCCACGAAGTCCGAACCGGATATCGAGAAGAAAGGCACGTTGGCTTCACCGGCCACTGCCTTGGCAAGCAAGGTCTTTCCGGTACCCGGAGGCCCTACCAGCAATGCACCCTTGGGGATTTTTCCGCCGAGCGCTGTATATTTCTTGGGGTTCTTGAGGAAGTCCACTATCTCCATCACCTCTTCCTTGGCGCCGTACAGTCCGGCCACATCCTTGAAAGTCACCGTAATGCTGTTTTTCTCGGCAAGTTTGCCCGTAGACCGCCCGACATTGAATATGCCCCCGGCACCGCCGGCACCGGCATTCCTGTTAATTCCCCTGAACATGAATACCCACATCAGGATAAGAAGCAGCGGGAAAATAAGCCATTCGATGACCGAGCCCCATACCTTGTTGTTGTTCTCCATGACAAGCTTGAAGCGCGATTCCTCCGGAAGGGAATCGTTAAGCATCCCGAAAGTCTCCTCGGGATTGAAGCTTGATGACACCAGGAATATGAAGTGAGGTGACTTTGTCGGGATATTGCCCCCGAACTTGTCGGCATATTTTTCCAGTTTCTCCGGACGGATGGTGACCTTTCCCTCGAAATCGTTCCTGACAAAGGCGATTTCTTTCACGTCACCGGCCAGAATCTGCTGTTTGACATCCTCCCATTCTATTTTCTGGGGATTGGAACCTCCCTGGTTGAAAAACATCCACACGATAACAAACATGAGTATCATGTAGATCCAGGAAAAATTGAACTTGAAGTTTATTGTTTTCCTGGGATTGCTCCCCTTATTGTTGCTGTTGTTGTCCATTGCCATTGAAGTTGTCAGAAGCCTTATGCGTTCTCCTGTTGCGCATCGTCATTATACTCAGTCCTCACGGCATCCGCCCACAGCGATTCCAGCCTGTAGAACTGGCGATATTCTGTCTGGAAGATATGCACGACAATATCACCGTAGTCAAGGATTATCCAGAATGAATTCTCTTTCCCCTGCGAACGGAGTACCTTCCTCCCGCATTTCTCTATCATCCTGTCCTCGACATTATCGGCTATGGCATTCACATTTGTGGTGGAATCCGCATTACACACTATGAAATAGTCCGAAATGGCTGTCCCTATTTCTCTCAGGTCAAGCGACACTACATCTATTCCTTTCTTTTCCAGCATCGCATCAGCAATGACCCCGATTTCGTTATTGTTCATCCGATATTTTATATTAATTTTACAATCCAGAGGGCAAATATACACAGAAGCCGAGAGCAATGCAAACAAACTTGTTTGATTTGCATTGCCGAGGCGCCACCGGATATGTGGCCGCAGGCCAAATATCACAGAAGCCGAGAGCATTCCCCGAGGCGCCACCGGATATGTGACCGCAGGTCAAATATCACAGAAGCCGAGAGCTTGCCAAAGGAGGCGCCACCGGATATGTGGCGGTCACACTCAACCACTTCTTCCGCATGGCGGCGGAAATATTCAAAATCTGCACCAATGGAAAACATCGACCTTGACATAAGATGGTATGACGAACTGGATTCCACCAACACCGAAGCAGCGAGAATTTCAGAAAGCCTCGGCTGCATGACCGTACTTGCGGCAAGATACCAGACCGCAGGAAGAGGACAGCGCGGTAACGTATGGAAAGCCTCGCGCGGAGAAAACCTCACATTCAGCATATTTCTACGCTTCAGGACACCCGGCCAGCAGGACCCGAAAGACAGACTCCCCGGGACACTTCCAGCCGCATCCCAGTTCCGCATATCACAGATAGCCACGGCGGCACAGTGCATTTTCCTGGAACGGCACGGGATAGAAGCCATGGTCAAATGGCCAAACGACATCTACTGCGGAGACAGGAAAATATCAGGGATGCTGGTAGAGAACTCACTGTGCGGAACCTTCGTCAACACATCCGTCATAGGAATCGGCCTGAATGTTAACCAGACGGTATTCCCGGAAGACCTGCCAAATCCGGTGTCAATGTCCTTGATTTCCGGGAAAAGATACTGCCTTGAAACACTTCTGGAAGAATTCACCTTAATATTCAAAGACTGCCTCAATATGCTGCACGCACCCGGAGATGCACTTATGAAGCAATATGAATCAAAACTTTACAGAGCCGGGAAAGAATCCCTTTTCATAAATTTATGCGACAGGCCGGCATATCTTCCGGCCAATCCGCTCATGACAGGAAACATCAAGGGCGGCGACAGCGGGAAAATCTTCAGGGGCACCATCTGCGGGGTCTCCGACAGCGGCATGCTCCGGATCCGCCTTGCTGACGGCAGGATCAGGGAATTCGGCTTCAAGGAAATAGCCTACATAATATAAGGACTGTCAGTCGCGCCGGAAGATGTCCCTTGTATAGACTTTCTCTGACACGTCATCGAGTACCGCGTCATACCTGTTGGCTATGATACAGTCACTCATTGCCTTGAAGCGGTCGAGATCATTCACCACCTCGCTGCCGAAAAATGTAGTCCCGGCCTCCAGTGCAGGTTCGTAGACAATGACAGTAGCACCCTTGGCCTTGATGCGTTTCATCACCCCCTGTATGGAACTCTGCCTGAAATTGTCGGAATTGGACTTCATGGTCAGACGGAACACCCCGATAGTCACCGGATGCTCCTTGTTCCTGTTCCACATGCTGCCGGCAGTATAGTAGCCTGCCTTTTCAAGCACCCTGTCAGCAATAAAGTCCTTCCGTGTCCTGTTGCTCTCCACTATGGCCTCTATCAGATTCTCAGGGACATCCTTGTAATTTGCCAGAAGCTGCTTGGTATCCTTCGGCAGACAATACCCTCCATAGCCGAAAGACGGATTGTTGTAATGGCTGCCGATCCTCGGGTCAAGGCATACACCATCTATGATATTCCTGGTATTGAGGCCCTTGATCTCGGCATAAGTATCCAGCTCGTTGAAATAAGAGACCCTCAGGGCAAGGTATGTATTGGCGAACAGCTTGACCGCCTCAGCCTCCTTAAGATCCATGAAAAGCACAGGGATGTCAGGCTTCAGGGCACATTCGCCGAGCATGGAGGCAAAGCGTCTCGCCTTTTCTTCAAGCCCCGCCCCCGCGACAGAACAGATGGCCTTCTTCTCTGCATCTGTCCCCGTCTTCGGCTCAGGATACCCTACAATTATCCTTGACGGATACAGATTGTCATACAAGGCCTTGCTTTCCCTCAGGAATTCCGGAGAAAACAGCAGGTTGAACTTCTTGCCCGCCAGCTCCGGAAGAGTGCGGAACTTCTCCTCATATCTGACATAGAGACTCCGGCAATACCCTACCGGAATCGTGCTTTTGATGACAATCGTAGCGTCAGGATTGACCGAGAGCACCATATCTATCACTTCCTCGACATGGCTCGTGTCGAAGAAGTTCCTTTTGCTGTCGTAATTTGTCGGAGTCGCCACGACTACCCATGAAGCATCCCTGTATGCCGCGGCCCCGTCAAGAGTCGCCGTAAGGTCAAGATCCTTTTCCGACAGATATTGTTCTATATAGTCGTCCTGGACAGGGGACTTCCTCCTGTTTATCATATCGACCTTCTCCGGAATGACATCCACTGCCACCACCCTGTTGCGCTGTGAAAGCAATGTGGCCACAGACATTCCGACATAACCTGTACCTGCTACCGCTATCTTCTCGTCCATAATCTCAAATCCTGTAAAACTCCTTGTACCATCCGGCAAATTTCCCGAGGCCATCCCTCAGACCGGTGTCGGGCGTATATTGAAAATCCCGTGCCAGGGCGGACGTGTCGGCGAATGTCACAGGCACATCTCCGGGCTGCATGGGAACAAGCTCCATCATGTCCTGCAGGACACCACCTCCGGGAAGAACGCCTGCACGGACCAGTTCCTGATACAGTATATCCACGAAATCAAGCAGGTTTTCGGGCCTGCCCTTGCCTATATTATATACCCTGCATGGCGGGACAGGCAGTCCGTCATCACCGGTCATGCGTACCGGAGGCCTTGACATCACCCGGATGATACCCTCAACGATATCGTCAATATATGTGAAATCCCGCATGCATCTGCCATAGTTGTATATCTGGATCTTCCTGCCGGCACGAAGTCTGTCGGTAAAGCTGAAGTAAGCCATGTCAGGGCGCCCGGCCGGGCCGTAGACAGTGAAGAACCTCAATCCCGTAGCCGGTATGTCATAGAGTCTGGAATAGGCATAGGCAAGCAGTTCATCGCTTTTCTTGGTGGCTGCATAAAGGGATACGGGACTGTCGGTCATGTCCTCCGTCGAATAAGGAACTTTCTGTCCTTTGCCGTACACCGAAGAACTTGAAGCGTATACCAGATGCCCCACTCCCGGACGGCCGCCGTCATAAGAGTGCCTGCATGCTTCAAGGATATTGTAGAAGCCTATGATATTGGAAGTAATGTACGAATCCGGATGCGATATGCTGTATCTCACTCCTGCCTGGGCCGCAAGGTTGACCACAATCTCCGGCATGAATTCCCGGAACAGCCTGTCCACGAGATCCTTGTCCGCAATATCTCCACGGACGAACTTCCAGGCTGACGGCATTGCTCCGGCCGCCGCCTCTGATATACCTGCCAGCCTGTACTCTTTCAGGGCAGGATCATAGTACTCGTTCATGTTGTCCATACCCAGTATTTCCACATCCTGCATACGGTGCAGAAGCGTGCGTACAAGACTTGCCCCGATGAAGCCGGCGGCGCCTGTCACCAATACTCTCATTTTCCTCACATGTTTAAGACGGAGACCTATCTATGCAAATTCCATTCTCCGGAATATGTCAGACGCAGCGTCAGGCCGAAATTATCTTCGTACAACTCTCCGGCATCGCCATAGGCACCAACAGAAAGGGACAGAGGGATTTTCCGGAAGAGCTTCGGGACATCCACCTCAAGTGCGAAGGAAAGCTGGTATGGCGAGGAATTAAAAAGGTCAAGGCTCTGGGTATACTGCCCGTAGTTTCTGGAATACGTAGCCTTGAACCGGTACGGTATCCTGTGAGCGAACTTGCCGCCTATCCCCATGTGATGGGCCACGACCCTGTTGTTGCATACTCCCAGGGCAAGACCGTCTTCATTGACTGGTTTGGGAACGAACAGCGGAAGCCCTATCGTCCTTCCGTAATTTGTCCACCCGGACCGGTATTCCGAATTGTTGAAATAATTGTCCCTGCCTCCCAGGATATGCCATTCGTCATCTTTCCTGGACGGGTCTGTGGATGTATCGTGGTGCGGTCCTGACTGCCATTTGGTATAGACGAATTCATACAGGATATCCGTCACCCATCTGTCCCTGTCATTGAACGACAGATTGAGCGTATTCACCCCGTCAGGGAAATTCTGGAAGCCCATCCCCGACCCGTCATCAAAAGGAATGTCATGGGCGAAAGACAGCGTGAAAGCATCGGCCTTCCAGTCTATCTGGATCAGTTCCCTGCCCCTGTGGTCCCCCAGGACGTTGATCTGGTCACTTGCGGAAGCATCGCTTCCTCCGCTCATGCCGCATACCACTCTCAGGTAGTCCTTGAACGAATGGGGCTGCTCCCCGTACAGCGGAGACACGCCGCCCCACATGGACCACTGCTCCAGTCCGAGCTGCAGATATACCCTTCTGTGGAGCCGGAACTTGAAATACAGCGACTTGTTGTGGAGCATCGCGCCGTCCACATACCTGTCGTCAATGAACCTGTAGTCGGCATAGTTCGCCTTTATGGAAAAGATCCCCCTGGTGCCCGGCACCTCGAAGTACTTCACCTGAAGATTGTACCCCGGGACATTCCGGGCATTGCCTGACCACAGCATATTGCCTCCGGTCAAAGAAAGCCCGTTGTAGTCTGTCTCCCTGTCTATCATTCCGAGATCCAGGCGCAGCATTTTCCATCCTAACCCGGCATAAAGTTCCTCGATGGCGCCGTTCCATGATGACCTGGTGCCTGGAATGGCAGAGGATGCATATCCACGGATTGCCGGGGCGGCGTACACATCCGTCATTCCTGCCGGGACCGCAGAACCTGAAAGCTTCACCCCCGCATATACATTAACACCAGGAGCAGACCCGTACCTGAAGTCGGCATCTGCCACCACAAGGCCTCCATGTGTTGACGGCATTATCCCGTTCTTGCCAGTGACAGCCCAGAACGGAAGCGATCTGGCGGTAGCTCCGGTCCCGTACAGTGAAATATCCCACTTAATGTCATAGTCTCCTGCCACCGCAGCCGCATCAATGGCTGCAAACAGGAGTGTCGCAACAATAAACTTTCTCATTCCATATCCACAAGGCACATGATCCCGTGCCATGATGGCTGCAAAAATAGAGAAAATATATGAGACTGCTGCGATAATCGCGGACATGATGAAAATAATGCTATGAGAGCACGTTCTCGACAAGGCACAAAAAATCCCGGCACCGATTGGTACCGGGATTTTGCAGGTCTCGCCTGCCGCGATTTCAAATGTGAGGTGCCAAGCAGAATCGAACTGCTGTACATGGTTTTGCAGACCATTGCCTAACCACTCGGCCATAGCACCATATCAGTCTTGTCAGAAAGGACTGCAAATATAGCTTATTTTTTCATATCTGCAAAATTAAATTACCCTTCAGACACAAAATCAACGGAACGGCGGCATTGCCACGGACAGACAAGCCTGTACGCGGGCACCAGACCGTCCACCCGTTACTCCACATACAGCAGAAGTCCCTTCAGATACTCCCCTTCCGGATGATAAATGTTCACGGCATGATCTGCGGGCTGGTTCAGCCTGTCAAGGATTCGGACGCTTCGGCCTGTCTGGGCAGCGGCGGAAAACACGGTCAATGCGAATGTCTCCTTGTCCACTACCTGCGAGCAGCTGAACGTGAAAACCAGACCTCCTGGCGCAACCTTTGAAATGGCAGCGGCATTCAGCCTCTGATATGCTCTCAAGGCATTTTTCAAGGCTCCGCGATGTTTGGCGAAAGCCGGAGGATCCACAATCATGAGATCGAACTTCCCGTCATCCGCCCCTTTCAGATAATCTATGGCATCGCAGCACAGCCCGGTATGAAGTGAAGAGCGGAAACCGTTGAGAGCGACATTCTTCTCCACCAGGTCCATAGCCTTCGCGGAACTGTCCACAGAGACGACCGAAGCAGCTCCGCCAGCCAGGGCATATACAGAAAAGCCTCCGGTATAGCAGAACAGATTCAGGACATTGCGTCCGTAAGCATACCGCTCGACAAGAGCCCTGTTCTCCCTCTGGTCCAGGAAAAATCCGGTCTTCTGGCCCGAAGTCCAGTCCACGACGAACTTGTGCCCGTTCTCTGAAACAGTCCTGCTGTCATCGCAGAATCCCTCCTTCCTGTAAAGATATCCGTCCACAGGATCAAGCCCGGCCTTGAACGGCACTGTCCCCGAACTCTTGTCATATATTGCCTCCAGGGCATCGCCATAGACTTTCCGCAATGCATCAGCTATCTGTCTCCGCGCCCTGAACATCCCGACAGAATGCGCCTGCATCACACAGACGCCGCCGTAACAGTCTATCACAAGCCCGGGGAGATTGTCCCCCTCACCGTGAACAAGACGGTAGCAGTCGGTCCCGGTATGAACGGCATTGTCCTCACCGGCACTGACTTCAGTACCCGCCAGTCCGGCAGCCTTCCTCACCGCGAGTGCCCGGGACAGCATCGTCTCCCAATAGCCTGGACTCAGGACATCGGAATCAAAGCTGAGTATCCTCACGGCTATCGACCCTATCTGCCAATGCCCGCAGGCAAGCAATGTCCCATCGTGGGAATAGACAGCCACTATATCACCTTCGGCTGGATTACCCTGCACTTCAGCTATCGCTCCGGAAAAAATCCACGGATGGAAGCGGAGTACAGATTCCTCCCTGCCCCTTTTCAGAAAAACCTTGTTCATAACTCAAATACTTAACGTCAGTTCGATGAATTATTCTGTTCACTGTCGAAGATTCCGTCGAACTGACATTACGATTTCTCCGAAATCCTTTTTCATTTTCGTGTCTCCCTCTTAAATTCTCCTCCGTCCGGGAGAACCTTTGCCTTACTTCAGGTATTTCACTTCTTTTATTTCATCGGATTCACGTTATCCACGTTATCCACGTTATTTAAGACCGGGGAATGCCGCATCGCCGGATACAGGTCCGGGAATTTTCTCCGAATTCATAAGACGTATGTACATCTCGCGGCAGACCCACGCATCAGTAGCGGCATATCTTATCTGGGACTCCGAAAGTTCCTCAGCCTCCCAGTTTGAAAGCTGCTGTGTCTTGGATATCCTGAAGCCCAGGATTATGGCAGTCATCTTCTTGACGCTCTTGTCCCGGATACCGTACTCCCCTACAATACCCTGAAGGTCCACGAAAGACCGCGGTGTGAAATCCCTGTAACGCTGCAGGCCCCTGATATCATCCCTTACGGCCGCACCCACCTTGACAATCCGCTCATTGGACAGGAGATTGCAAAGCCGGCGGTGCATGCCGAGGCTGTTTATCCTGAACAGATAAGCCTTTTCAGGGCCAGAAAGCTGAAGCAGCGCCACTCCGTAGCGAGGCTGGTCCGGAGAGAAACATGGCCTTGTCTCCGTATCGAACCCCAGGATCTTCTGGGACCTGAGATAGTTCACGGCACGGTTGAACTCCGCCCCAACGCTGTCTACAACATTGATGCTTCCGGGAAAACTGGAATACTCCAGCTTCTGCAATTCCTCCGACGATATGCTGCTAATATACATAGACCAGTCTTTTATAAGTTTCCGGGGCCAGTCCCTGCATTTTGTGCAGCTCTTCCTTGCTGAAACAGCTCTGGCTCAATGGTATGAACCTGTATGTCTCCACATCTGAGCCAGGTGCCCGGTTGTATTTGTAATCGTCTCCCAACCGTCCGTCCTTATCAAGCAGCTGCCCCTGTACCTCGGAAGAGACCACAGTCATATAGCCGGACACGGCAGGATAAGCCACAAGATGCGTAAAGCGGTCATGTTCTCTCAGCCACAGATAGCAATCTTCAGTGAGCGTCTCTACCGGAGACACGAACCTGCAGCCTTCGGCCACGGCTCCCCTGTAAGCTGAAATAACGGCACTGTCGCCATTGAGCAATGTATCCAGGGCGGCATTGAGAGAATCCACCCTTGCAGCTTCAGTGAAATCATCCATGATAATACCGGAAAGAGGCACATGATAGTCAGAAGAAAGGTATGCATCAAGGAACGCCTTCACACAGTCCTCAGGACTTCCGTCCGTCTCCGGTGACAGGCAGACTATTTCCGATGCAGCCGCCCATTCCTTGTAGTCAGGCGAATGCTTTTCTGTATATCTTGACCTTATATCCTTGAAAACAGTGCCGTATACCCCGGACGAAACGATCCCGCCTGAGGCCCACACCCCTATATTGGAAGCCTGGGCAGCATTTGAAAAGACATGCGACACTGCGGATTCTACAGGATTCAGAGCGCAAGTCTCCATCCCTGCCCCCGAAATGACATATTCTATGTCGCGGGATCCGTACAATGACATAAGGGAAGAGGACAATATCAGAATCTTGGCCCTTGGTTTCGCGGCCGAACATCTCTGGTCAAATGCACTAGAAGAGCAGAATCCGGACACTGCCGACAGGAACCCGTTGACGGCCAGTTCCCTCAGGAAGTCCTCATCGGCCGTATCGAAATAGCCCTGATAAGGGGCATTTGTCATATCGAAAACCGGCATCACAGTCTCTCCCGCAAAGTCAGGAAGACCGTCGGGGACGGTCTTGGCATCTATATTGTCGAACATGTCGGCAGTAAGCAAAGCCTCCGCCATCACGGCAGTCTCATCAGGTGCGCCGAAAACAGCCACAGCTCCGGCACTGCCCACATCACAATATCCTGACAACGCCTTCCAGGCCATTGAGGATGTATCTGTTACAGCCGTCACGGCAAGCTCTGTCGGAACAAAATCCTCCGTCTCTACCCTGCTGCATGAAAACAGCGCGAGCATCGGAAGAAATGCAGCCTTCAATATATAAGCGTCACACTTTAGCATTATTCATCGAATAAGACTACAAAGGTAGCAAAACTCTCGACAAATCAGAAATATTTGCTATCTTTGTAGGAATATGGACCAACAAATTTTATAAAGCGAATTTATTATGGCAAGTATTTCATTGAAAGCTCAGCAGATGCCTGCCTCTGCCATCAGGAAGCTGGTGCCGCTGTCGGATGCGGCCAAGAAGCAAGGCGTGAAAGTATATCACCTGAATATAGGACAGCCGGATATCAAGTCCCCGGACTGTGCATTGGACGCAGTAAGGAACATTCGGCTCAAGAACGTGTCCTACACCAATTCAGCTGGACTTATAGGGCTTCGCGAAGGACTTGTTGAAAAATATTACAAAGGGATAGGCATAGACATAGAGGTGCCGGAACTCATAGTGACAGTGGCCGGAAGCGAAGCCGTGAACATGGCTCTCGAAATAGCCTGCAACGAAGGTGACGAGGTGATTGTCCTCGAGCCGTTCTATACCAACTACAACACTTTCGCCTTCATGAACGGACTGACCCTGAAAGCCATCCCGACAGACATCAGGAACGGTTTCCAGGTGCCGGACATCGAGGAATTCGAGAAAGCCATCACCGACAGGACAAAGGCCATACTTGTATGCAACCCGGGCAATCCGTGCGGTACGCTCTACACAAAGGAAAACATGCTGGCTATCGGTGAAGTGGCCCGCAAGCATGACCTCTTCCTGATCTCTGATGAAGTATACAGGGAATTCACATATTCCGAGGAGCCGCATTTCTCTGCAATGAACATCCCGGATCTCGAGCAGAACGTGATACTCGTCGATTCCGTATCCAAACGATACAATCTCTGCGGAGTACGTATCGGATGCATCGTCTCGCACAACAAGGACGTGATGACGGCTGCCATGAAGTATGCGCAGGCAAGGCTCTGCCCTCCTGTACTCGGGCAATACGCCGCCATCGGGGCCCTCGACACACCGAAAGAATATTTCGCGGAAGTCCGTGAAGAGTATATCCGGAGAAGAGACTATATGATAGACCGGCTCAACAGCATTGAAGGAGTGTTCTCTCCGAAACCGATGGGAGCATTCTACACCATCGCGGAACTTCCAGTAGACGATACCGAGAAGTTCGCCAGATGGATGCTTGAGTCATTCAGGCTGAACAACGAGACCACGATGATCACCCCTGCCGCATCATTCTACAAGACTCCGGGCAAGGGTCTCAACCATGCCAGGATCTCCTATGTGCTCGAAGTCCCAGAAATGGTCAAGGCGCTCGACTGCCTCGAAGAGGGACTGAAGCAATACCCGGGCAGGACAATCTGACAAAGTGAATTGGCCGGTAAATCATCGGGAAGCATGCGGGGAGCAAGATAATGGCCCGGACTGCGTGGCGAATGATGTGAAACCGATGCCGGAACAAGTTGAAGAGAAATCAGGAGGTGCCGAAGCATCTCCTGATTTTTTATGAATGCTGTAATTATAATTTATACGCCACATTGGATTTTATCTCAACATCTTTTATCTCAACATCTTTTACCTCAACATCTGCCGTTCCACCTTCGACCGGGCCCATGATACCCACTGACATTCTGTCGGGTCAGGGAACGCATTCGCCCGCCCGGAAAACGATTACATCGAGACATTGGGGCAAATCGGGACTGACACTGGCAGGAAGGGCACAAATGGCATGATTTTTTAATACTTTGCGGCGGCTCCGGCAGAACCGTCCGGTCTTTCAGTTCGAATTCATTGAAAATCATGGCCTGGCATGCTGCCGTTCTGCAGGGGAATATTATTTTTGACGATTTTAACTGTCATCAGTATGAACAAAAAAACAAAAATAGGACTGGCTGTATGCCTTGCGATAATGCCTGCACTGACAGCGGCCGCACAGGACAGTACCGGGACTGTACCCGATGTCTGGACATTGGAAGACTGTATCAGGTATGCTGTCCAGAACAATATCACGATAAGACAGAGCAGGCTGAACACCGAAAGTTCCGCAATAGACATCATTGCATCCAAAGGGGAACTCTTCCCAAGCCTTTCCTTCTCCACCTCGCAGAGCGTGATCAACAGGCCTTATCAGGAGAACAGCACGACGGTAAGCGGCACCGAAATACTGACAAGCAACAACAGCACGAGCTACAGCGGCAGCTACGGTCTCGATGCCCGGTGGACTCTGTTCAACGGAGGAAGACTGCGCAAGACCATCAAACAGAACGAAATAAGCCATGAGCAGTCACTACTCGACGAGCAGACCCAGTCCAACAGCATCGTGGAATCCATAGCCAGCACATATATCCAGATACTTTACGCCAGCGAATCTGTAAATGTCAACAAGAACACGCTTGAAGTAAGCATCGCACAGAGAGACCGCGGCAAAGAGCTGCTTGAGGCGGGAAGCCTGTCCAATGCAGACTATGCCCAGCTCGAAGCGCAGGTCAGCAATGACAGGTACCAGCTCGTGGCATCGGAAAACAGCCTTGCGGACTACAAGCTCCAGCTCAAACAGCTCCTGGAACTGGAGCCCGGCGAAGAAATGGAAATAGCCATAGACAGCCTGCCTGACATGGCGGCAGTGTCCGCCCTTCCGGACAAGATGGAAGTATATCAGGCCGCTCTGGAAACCCGTCCCGAGATAAAGGCTGCAGAGCTTGCCGTAGAATCTGCCGAAATGGGCATAAGAATTTCAAGATCAAGCTATTATCCTTCCATAACATTATCTGCCGGCATAGGGACGAACCATACGAGCGGTACAGACTTCACCTTTACGGAACAGATCAAGAACGGATGGAACAATTCGGCAGGACTGACTGTGAGTGTCCCGATATTCAACAACAGGCAGACAAAGACAGCCGTACAGAAGGCAGAGATACAGCATACTTACAGCCAGCTGGACCTCACCGCGGCACAGAAAGACCTGTACAAGACCATTGAAGGTATATGGCTTGACGCATACAGTGCCCAGCAACAGTTCATCGCAGCCCAGGACAACGTAAAGAGTTATGGCATCAGTTTCTCCCTGGTAAGTGAACAGTTCAACCTCGGCATGAAGAATACGGTGGAGTTGCTGACTGAGAAGAACAATTACCTGAGTGCCCAGCAGCAGATGCTCCAGGCCAAGTATATGTCAATACTCAATTCAAAACTGCTTGACTTCTATGCGGAAGGCATCATATCCATAGACCAGTACGGGAATACATACGGAGCGGGCAGTCCGAATTTATCCGAATAATCATTTTTCAGAATAGCAGACGTTTTAGAAAAGAAGGCAATGAAAAACAAGACCAAAAAGACAATCATCATAACAGTGTGCCTGGCAGCAGTGGCGGCTGGAGTGATTCTGTTCACTGGGAAAGGGTCGAAAAACCAGAAAATCCAGTATGAGACCGCAATGGCAGAGGCAGGTGACATAGCGATATACGTCACTGCCACCGGTACGATAGAGCCTGTCACCGAAGTCGAGGTCGGTACCCAGGTATCGGGAATAATCGACAAGCTTTACGCTGACTACAACTCCATCGTCAAGGAGGGACAGCTTATAGCGGAGATGGACAAGGTGACGCTGGAAAGCGACCTGGCATCAGCCAAGGCCACATACCAGGGAAGCAAGGCTGAATATATCTACCAGATGAAGAATTATGAAAGGAATGTCAAGCTGCATGAGAAAGGCCTGGTCAGCGACACCGACTTCGAACTTGCTGAATACAACTACAGGATGGCCGAAAGCACATACAACAGCAGCAAGGCAGCCCTTGACAAGGCTGAAAGGAATCTCGGCTACGCCACCATCACATCGCCTATCGACGGGGTGGTGATTGACAGGGCTGTCGAAGAAGGGCAGACAGTGGCTGCAGGTTTCGAGACCCCTACCCTCTTCACCATCGCAGCAGACCTTACCAAGATGCAGGTAGTGGCAGATGTCGACGAGGCTGACATAGGAGGCGTAGCTGTAGGCCAGAGGGTGACATTCACCGTGGACGCATTCCCTGACGATGTATTCGAAGGGAAGGTGGAGCAGATCCGGCTCGGCAGTTCAAGCTCAAGTTCGACATCGATATCGAGCAGCACTTCAGAAAGCGTGGTCACATACGAGGTAGTGATCTCGGCGGACAACCCTGACCTCAAGCTGAAGCCGAGGCTTACAGCCAATATCAACATCTATACAACGGAAAAGTATGACATATTGACTGTTCCTGCCAAGGCACTGCGCTTCTCGCCTGTAGGACCGCTCCTCGAAAAAGGTGCTGTCGTGAATGACTGCGAATCCGCACAGAAGGTCTGGACCAAGGAAGGGAATATTTTCACAGCACACCCTGTCACGACAGGACTCAGCGACGGGATAAACACTGAAATAACAGGCGGGATTGAGAAAGGCACCGAAGTGGTCACGGAAGCCAGCCTGGCAGGCAAATCCAAGTCAGGAGCCAGGAAAAGCGCTTCCTTCATGCCCGGACCGCCAAGATAAAAAGTAGAGACAGACATGGGCAACAAAGTCATAGAACTGCAGAACATACGCAGGGATTTCATTGTGGGTGACGAGACAGTGCACGCGCTGCGCGGGGTATCGTTCACCATCACTGAAGGAGAATTTGTCACCATCATGGGCACATCTGGCTCAGGCAAATCCACACTGCTGAATATTCTCGGATGCCTTGACACTCCGACCACAGGGGAATACCTGCTCGACGGCATCCCTGTCAGGAGTATGAGCAAGTCGCAGCGAGCCATATTGAGAAACAGGAAAATAGGCTTCGTGTTCCAGAACTACAACCTGCTGGCCAAGACTACGGCGACAGAGAACGTTGAACTCCCGCTGATGTATAATCCCGACATCAGTGCATCCGAAAGGAGGAAACTCGCGGAAGCCGCCCTGGATGCGGTTGGACTCGGAGACAGAAAAGAACACAAGTCAAACCAGATGTCCGGAGGACAGATGCAGAGGGTCGCCATCGCAAGGGCTCTTGTCAACAACCCTGCCGTCATCCTGGCCGACGAAGCCACGGGAAACCTTGACACCCGGACATCCTACGAAATACTGATGCTCTTCCAGAAGCTCCACAGCGAGGGCAGGACCATCATTTTCGTGACCCACAACCCTGACATCGCGAACTACAGCAGCCGCAACATCAGACTGAGGGACGGTCATATCATAGAAGACGTGAGGAACAGCAACATCAGATCCGCAGAAGAGACATATCTGACACTCCCTAAGGACGAGGATGCATGACTGGAGGTTCAGAGGATTTAGCATGGACAAGAAATGAATTACACCAATTTATTCAAGATATCACTGAAGGCACTGGCCAACAACAAGATGAGGGCATTTCTCACGATGCTCGGCATCATTATCGGCGTAGCCTCTGTGATCACAATGATAGCCCTCGGGCAAGGGACCCAGAAAAGCATACAGCAGGAAATATCAAGCATGGGGTCCAACATCATCATGATTCACCCGGGAGGTGAAAGACGGGGCGGAGTAAGGCTCGATCCGTCAGAGATGCAGACCCTGAAGATCAAAAATTACGAGACGCTGAAAAACGAATGCATGTATCTTTCTGCCATCAGCCCTTACTCCACGGCATCAGGACAGCTCGTATCCGGCAACAACAATTATCCGTCATCTGTGACAGGGACAGGGACTGAATATCTGGAAATCAGACAACTGAATATCGAGGACGGCACAATGTTCACGGAAGCCGACATCAAGACCTCTGCCAAGGTGTGCGTTATAGGGAAGACAATTGTGGACAACCTCTTCCCGGACGGCAGCGACCCTATCGGCAAGACCATAAGGTACAACCAGGTGCCACTCAAAGTCATTGGAGTACTGGAGTCGAAAGGATACAATTCCATGGGTATGGACCAGGATGATATCATTCTTGCGCCATACACCACTGTCATGAAAAGGATGCTCGCCGTGACACACTTCAACGGGATATTCGCCTCTGCGCTGTCGGAGGACATGACAGATTACGCCACTGCGGAAATACGCACCATCCTCCGACGCGAACATAAGCTGAAAGATTCGGACGAGGATGACTTCACTATACGTACCCAGCAGGAGCTCAGCGAGATGCTCAACACTACCACCAACCTGCTTACTACACTGCTTGCATGCATCGCCGGCATCTCTCTGCTTGTTGGAGGTATAGGCATCATGAACATAATGTACGTGTCAGTCACAGAAAGAACAAGGGAAATAGGCCTGAGGATGTCAGTTGGGGCAAGAGGCGTGGACATACTTGCACAGTTCCTGATCGAGGCTGTCCTGATAAGCGTCACAGGAGGTATTATCGGTATTTTGCTGGGCTGTGCCGCATGTCTGGCGGTAAAATTCATCGTCCACTGGTCGGTATATATCCAGATCTGGAGCGTAATCCTCTCATTTGCCGTCTGTACGGTCACCGGGGTATTCTTCGGCTGGTATCCGGCAAGAAAGGCAGCCAATCTCGACCCGATAGACGCACTGAGATACGAATAATACGGATCGGCACACACCTGCCTCAGAGACAGTCATGCGCGATCCAGGACTTCCTTGATTTTCGGGAGCAGCATCGACAACACATATTCTTCTTCCATGAAATGGGTGCCGGAGTATGTGGCGTATGCGCTCCCGAAATATTTTTTCCATGTACGTACACTCACTATGCCCGAACGGCGGTAGTGGTCACGGGTGCCGAAAAATGCGAAGAAACTGTCCCTGCCTCCGCATAACGGACTGTTGCCAAGGGCCTTGCGCCTGAGAGGAAGATATTTCCTCATGACACTGTATGTGAAATGCAGTGCCTGTCTGTCGCCTTCCCTCGGCTTGTATATCCGGTCCATCAGAGCAGTCACTCCAGGTATGAGTGCAAGAAAAGCAAGATATCCGAAATAAAGAGGGGCATTCAGCGAAGGCGAGACAAGGATATGCGGAATTCCTTCTATGCCTATTGCATGAAGCGAACCCAGAGATTCCCCTATTATTAAATCAGGCCGGAGTTCTTTCACCCAGCCGGCTATCTGTCCGGAGGCAATGTCAGGATCAAAACTGTATGTCCGGACTGTGACTCCTCCGATATGCTCCTTGAGTATGGACGGTATCCTGCTGTCACCGCCACCACCCATTCCGTGAATATAAAGTATTGTCTTATCCCCTGTCATGCCAGATGATATATTATCTTCTACGCAAAAATAGTCATTTTACCATCAATCAGCACCAGGTTGTCTGGGATGAAATAAAAAATTTATTTTTATATTTGTAAGATTTTTTGCCGCAAACGGCATGAACAGACAAGTTTTTATTAAAAATTTTTATTGCCAATAATGAAGAAAATCGTATTGACAGCGGCCATGGCCCTGATTGTGATGTCAGGACTTGCCCAGGAAAAGAAAGATTCCACCGCGAAAAAGAGCTCCGGCTATGAATTCACCGTCGTGAAGGAAAACCCGATAACATCCATCAAGGACCAGTACCGTTCCGGCACATGCTGGTGTTTCTCCGCACTATCATTCCTTGAATCAGAGATAATGAAAGAGAAAGGGATTGACAGCCTGGATCTTTCCGAAATGTTCGTTGTATCCAAGTCTTATCATGACAGGGGAATAAAATATGTCCGCCTGGACGGTCATCTGAACTTCGCCGCAGGAAGCTCTTTCGGAGATGTTCTGCATGTGATCAAGGACTACGGTATCGTGCCACAGGATGCGATGCCGGGTCTGAACTACGGGACAGAGAAGCCTGAGCATTTCGAGATGGACGAAGCTCTCAAGGGATATGTGGATGCTATCGTCGAAAACCCTAACAGGACTCTTACAACCGCCTGGGTCAACGGCCTGGACGGCATACTGGCAGCATACCTTGGAGAGATCCCGGAGACATTCGAAGTGGACGGTGTCACATACACACCTGAAAGCTACAGGGATTATCTCGGAATTAACCCGGATGACTATGTTTCCCTTACATCTTTCATGCACCATCCGTACTACTCTCAGTTCATCATTGAGGTGTGCGACAACTGGAGGTGGGATTCTTCCTACAACCTTCCGCTTGACGAGTTCATGGAGGTCATGTACAACGCCATTGAAAACGGATACACAATAGCATGGGGATCAGATGTCAGCGAGACTGGATTTTCAAGGAACGGCGTGGCAATAGTTCCTGACGTGGACAAGAAGCCAGGCTCCGGCTCTGACCAGGAAAGATGGATCGGCAAGTCTGAAGAAAAGTCTGCCGTAAGTCAGGAAAACGCTACAGAGAAGGTCATCACCCCTGAAATGAGGCAGGACGGATATGACAGGAAGACCACTACTGACGACCATGGCATGCAGATCTACGGTATCGCCAAGGACCAGAACGGCACCAACTATTTCATGGTGAAGAATTCCTGGGGAGATGCAGGAAAATACAACGGTATCTGGTATGCTTCTGACGCATTCGTAAGGTACAAGACCCTGAATATCGTCGTGAACAAGAATGCCATACCTAAGGATATCAGGAAAAAGCTCGGCATAAAATAATCCCGGGTAATGGACATCGTCAAACATATTCCTAACACTATCACATCCATGAACCTCCTTTGCGGGGCCGTGGGTGTGACCTGTGCCTTTGAAGGCAGGCTGGAATTGGCATTCATACTGATGCTTGCGGCAGCCGTATGTGATTTCTTTGACGGTTTCTGTGCAAGGATGCTTGACGCCCACTCCCCTATCGGGAAAGAGCTTGATTCTCTTGCCGACCTGGTCAGTTTCGGGCTGCTTCCATCTGTCATGTTCCATGTGGCGGCGCGCAATGCCGGAATGTCAGGTTTCTGGGGATATGTACCGCTTCTGATTGCAGTGTTCTCCGCACTGAGGCTGGCGAAGTTCAACATCGACGAAGCCCAGTCAGACAACTTTCTCGGACTCGCCACCCCGGCTTCCGCCATGCTGACAGGCTCGTTCATATACTATATCTGCAGCAGTCCGGACAGCATGATGGCCGAATGGCCCGGCAAACCGCTATTCATCATAATATCGACAACAGTCATGTGCGCCCTTATGGTAAGCCGGATACCCATGTTCTCCATGAAAATGAAGAAAGGTGTCAAGGCGGAATCCCCGATCTACAGGATGCGGATTGCCTTCATCGGAGTGGTTTGCGTGTGCCTGGTACTGGTAGCACTTCTCGGGCTCAACTGGTCTATGGTCATACTGCTGTCATTCTGCATATATGTGATAATGAATCTCATCAATGCCGTCACACAAAAAAGGTAAAGTCTGCTCCAGACATGCAGACGCGGACTGGTCGGAAAACATACTAAAAAGGATGGGATGACTCCAGATTGCGGGTCATCCCATCCTTTTTATCGTATCATCCGGAATCCGCCCCGTCAGTCCTGCTGAAGGACATTTCCGGAAGCCGGAGATCAATAGTTCTCGGAATGTATCTTGAAATAGCTCTTAGGATGCTTGCAGACAGGGCACATTTCCGGAGCCTTCTTGCCGATGACGATATGCCCGCAATTAGAACATTCCCATACCATGTCCTGATCCTTTGAGAACACAAGGCCGTCCTTTACATTGGCCAGGAGCTTGCGGTAACGCTCTTCATGCATCTTCTCAATGGCAGCCACTTTCTCGAAAAGCACGGCTATTTCCGTGAAACCTTCCTCGCGGGCCTCCTTGGCAAAGCCGGCATACATATCCGTCCACTCGTAGTTCTCGCCCTCGGCTGCATCAAGCAGATTCACATCGGTTGAAGGGATATCGCCGCCATGAAGAAGCTTGAACCAGATTTTGGCATGCTCCTTCTCGTTGTTTGCAGTCTCCTCGAATATGGATGCGATCTGCACATAACCGTCTTTCTTGGCCTTGGAAGCATAGTAAGTGTATTTGTTCCTTGCCTGGGATTCTCCGGCGAATGCAGCCTGGAGATTCGCCTCAGTCTTTGTTCCTTTCAAATCTTTCATAATAGTCGTAATTTAGAATTATTAAAATTTAATTCACTGTCTAAAGTTAGCTATTTTTATTATGTTTCCAAGCTTTTTTACCGAAATACTTCAGAAATACTGCTAAAACTACATGGAATCCTCTTCAGGCTTCTGCCTGTAAATTCTGTATCCGATTGCAGCGACAGCTATGGACATCAGCGGAGATATAATATTGAAAAGGCAATACGGAAGATAGTCTACAGTAGGTACCTTCAGGACCGTCGACTGGGTCATGCCGCATGAGTTCCACGGGACAAGCACAGATGTTACCGTCGCAGAATCCTCGACAGAACGGCTCAGCAACCTGCGCTCATATCCCTTGCGTTCGTAAAGTCTCTTGTACAGGCTGCTTGTCAGAATGATGGATAGATACTGGTCTCCTGTGGTCATATTGCAGAACAGCCCAGTCCCTACAGTCGACGACACTATGCCCAGCCTGCCTGATATACGTCTTGTAAGCACGTCTGTAAGGCTCTGGAGCATCCCGCTGCCGGTAAGCACGCCTCCGAATGTCACGGAACATATTATGAGGAAAATGGTATCGAGCATTCCTGTCATGCCCCGTGTCGAGATAAGGGAATCTATAGCCTGGTTGCCTGTGGAGATTGAAGTCTGTCCGTAGCATGACATCATCAGTCCCTTGAAACCGTCATGGAAAGACAGTCCGCCTGCAAAATCCCCGGAAATGCCGGAAGCAACCTCCCGGATAATTTGCGGCTGGGCGATAAGAGCCGTAAGCCCGGCAAGCACGGCTGCTAGGAAAAGTGTAAGCAATGCAGGCACCTTCTTCGCTATCAGCACTCCTGTGATTACAGGCACCGACAGAAGCCACGGAGATATGTTGAATGTTTCCCTGAGAATACCCGAGAATTCCTCAGGTCTGGCTGCTTCCGATGAAGAATGGACAAGACTCGCGACAAGGAAGACTGTCACGGCGATCAGCAGTGAGGGCACGGTCGTCACCAGCATGTATCTGATATGCGTGAAAAGCGGTGTTCCGGATGAAGAGGAAGCAAGCACCGTAGTGTCTGACAGCGGTGATATCTTGTCTCCGAAATATGCTCCGGATATGATTGCCCCGGCGGACCAGCCCGGATCGAATCCCTGTGCCGTTCCTATTCCGATAAGAGCCACGCCGATAGTGGCTATCGTAGTCCATGAGCTTCCGGTCATGACAGACACCAAAGCGCTGATGAGACATGCAGCGGCAAGGAAAATTCCCGGTGTAATCACCTTCATCCCATAGCATATCAGAGTAGGTACCACGCCGCTTACCATCCAGGTACCTGCAATCGCACCGATAAGGAGCAGAATAAGTATCGCCGACCCTATTGACCTGATGTTGTCCAGCACTGCATCCTCGATTTCCTGCCACTTGATGCCGTAACAGCCCATTGCTATCGCAACAGCTACCGCCGATGCAAGCAGCAGGGATACCTGGCTGCCACCGGCAAGCGAATCCTCTCCGAAAATCCGTATCACGCCTACCAGTACTGCGACCAATACCACAAACGGCACTGTCGACACCTGCCATGAGGGTCTGCGCCGTCTCTCTTCTCTATCTATTGTGGACGATATGCGCTGTCTGGCCTCATTAAGGGCGACATCCTCCACCTTCCTTTTCCTGAATGTAATTTTCTTCATGGCTGCAAAGGTAATCAATAATACCGGATATTCGCTTCCCGGCAGAATCTGAACAAGCCCGGCTTCGCTCTCGATTTGTCATTCTGACGTACATGAAAAAGGGCTGCGTCAAAATCTCTTTGACACAGCCCCCTTCATATTGTCAGGCTTTCGCCGCAATTATTTGCTGATGACACGGGCCATTTCGCAAACCTTGTTTGAATAGCCCCACTCGTTGTCATACCATGAAACCACCTTCACGAATGTAGGGTCAAGCTGGATACCGGCCTTAACATCGAAGATGGAAGTATGAGAGTCGCCGCGGAAGTCCGTAGATACGACAGCCTCATCAGTATATCCGAGGATACCTTTGAGTTCGCCCTCGGAAGCCTTCTTCATGGCTGCGCAGATTTCCTCATATGTAGCAGGCTTCTCGAGCTCTACAGTAAGGTCAACAACAGAAACGTCTGAAGTAGGCACACGCATTGACATACCGGTAAGCTTGCCGTTGAGTTCAGGAAGAACCTTGCCCACAGCCTTGGCAGCACCTGTAGATGAAGGGATGATGTTCTCAAGGATACCACGTCCGCCTCTCCAGTCTTTCTTTGAAGGACCGTCAACAGTCTTCTGGGTTGCAGTAGCTGCGTGAACGGTAGTCATGAGGCCTCTCTTGATACCGAATGTGTCGTTAAGCACCTTTGAGATAGGGGCAAGACAGTTGGTAGTGCAGGAAGCGTTGGAAATGATAGGCTGGCCTGCATACGTCTTGTCGTTCACACCGTATACGAACATAGGCGTAGCGTCCTTTGACGGAGCTGACATGATGACTTTCTTGGCACCTGCCTTGATGTGTGCTGAAGCGAGCTCCTCAGTAAGGAAGAATCCGGTAGACTCAACCACAACATCAACGCCGAGAGCACCCCAAGTGATGTTTGAAGGATCTTTCTCTGCGAAGATCTGGATCTTGTTGCCGTCAACGATCATGTAGTTGCCTTCAACCTTGACATCATGGTTGAAATGACCGTGAACAGAGTCATACTTGAGCATGTAAGCCAGATAATCAGCGTCGAGAAGGTCATTGATACCTACGACCTGGATGTCATTTGAGAAATTCTCAACAGCAGCACGGAATACCATACGGCCGATACGACCAAATCCGTTAATACCTAATTTAATCATTTCTTTATGTTTTTAAAGTAAAACTTCCAAATTAAATCAAGATTCTTGCCTGATAAAAGCAAGTCTTGAAAATCTTTGCAAAATTAAGAAAAAATACGAAGATTCATAGAGTCCGACTCCAATTTTTAGAAAAAACAATGATTATCCGCAATAATACCCAAAGGGTAAATGAGAGAGGGAGGCAAAGACCTCCCTCGATTGCATTCATTCGGACGCTCACGCGCCCTTTACTTTGAGTTCAGCAAAGATAAACATTTTCCTCCAATTCTTACAATGCTCATTTGTCAAATGGCGAATTATTTCTACCTTTGCCATATCGGAGCGGAGAAATGCTCCGGAACTTTGCAATAAGATGGCATTTGGGCTATTGTCTTGTTGAGAAAACGACCAATTTATTCTTACAGACAGCACAATAGACAAAATGCTCACGTTATAGCGTGGGTATATTTGTGTCTGTATGGGTGCTTGGTCGTACCTCTCAACAACAAATTTATCCACGCTTTCTCTGTTTGGTTAGCGGTTGCCATTTACAGGCACGAACGTTAAACCAAATCTATAGAATTATGGTAAAGAGATTATTATTTATAACATCTATGCTGATGTTGTGTACCATGCCTTTAGAAGCGCAATTCTTATTGACTCCTGATGGGTTTGTTAATCCTAAAACTCCGGGGAAAAATTATGTCGTTTATGAGTTTCCCGGAAAAAGCCAGCAGGAAATCTTTAATGCCACAGTATCGTATCTTTATTCAATCTATGTGAATCCCGATGTTGTATTAAGCCTATCTGGTAATAATTTAATTACAATCAATGGATTAGGTGAAAATGCTATTCAAACCGACAGGAAGTCATTTTATGATATAAAATATACAATTTCAATACAAATAAGGGAAGAAAGAATGCGAATAAATGCTCCATATATTGTATCTATGGATAATCCGAACAACGCGCCATATAATTATAGCGAGTTTTATATTGTAGGTCTTGGTTATTTTAAGAACGGGGTGTTCAACAAAAAAGGGAAAGTCATAAATGAAACTGCATTGTTTTCAATAGAGACTTTCTTTGAAGATTACATATCCAGACTACGTAATGGGATATTTTCTGGTAGCAATGAGGAAGATTGGTGATCTGATATAATCGAATGTCTAAAGACTATTTATTAATCATCGTACTGCTTAAGAAGTAAGTTATGGAAGAGCATAGTGATAAGTTATATTGTCCATATTGCGGCAGTTCTCAATTAACCGCCAATAAGAAAGGGTTTGGTGCTGGTAAAGCATTAACGGGCGCTGTTCTTACTGGGGGAATTGGCTTATTGGCAGGATTTATTGGAAGCGGTAAAGTTAAAATCACTTGTTTGAAGTGCGGAAGGGAATTAAAACCAGGGGAATTAAGAACAAGTCCTGTAAGTGATGCTCAGATAAAGAAAAAGGAACAACAAGATTATGAAAACTTAAAGACTAAAATTATTTTAGGGGCTATATATATCGTAATTATGTTTATAGTTTTATTCATCATAAGTATGTGCAGTTAAATTACTTTTTGAAGAAAAGAAATACATAAAATGATAACGGGCGATTCTTGCGAGTCGCCCGTTTGGGGCTCGTTTTGACCTTATTGCAAGGATGTTATGTTATGGAACAGCATTTGCTTATTCGGTTTTTGTGATTATATTTGTGGTACAAAACAACTTTAGTTGTAATAAAAGCATCATGAAACGTTCTTATTATCGGACAGACTTCCTTTTCTCCAAATCTTCATTTTGGATTGGGGCTGGTAGTATATTGAGTATATTTTCGTCATATTTTACTTTCAATTATTCTGATTCATCCTACGAGGCAGATCGAATAGCAATGGAGTCTGATTTTGGCGTTATAGGGCGAGACATGAAAAAAGCTATAGAATCATTCAAAATATAGCCATGAAAAAGACGGAAGAAGTAGCAAAACCTTTGGAAAACTCTACCCAAGATGCAATAGACACATTGCTTAATGTAGTACCTGAAGATAAAAAAGATGTTGCAACTCGGGCGTTATCCATTATTTGTCAAGAATATTATGAAGGTCCGGTACCGCATCCTAAAATAATCAGGGAATATGAGGCTGTTCTTCCCGGAAGTGCGGACCGCATACTTAAAATGGCTGAAAAACAGCAGGAGCATAGAATAGTTCTTGAAACAAAAAATATAGACAATCATCTGAAGATAAATAGAAGAGGGCAAATTTTTGGATTTGTAGTCTTCATTCTCGGAATAATACTGTCGCTTATATTTGCACTGTTAGATATGAAGACTTTTGCCGGTATATTCGCAACAGGAACCGTTGTTGTAATCATTGCACTATTTATCAATGGCAAAATACAAATAAAGAAAGATTTACATGAAAAGAGTGTAAAGAAACAATAATCCAACATTTATATGAGTAAAAACAACCCAGAACATTCTCAATATCGTCTGGGGTTGTTATCTTTGCAGTGTAACTTTGTTAGTTGGCACTAAACATTATGCCTCTTTCCTGTAAGTCCGGTGCTGAAACTCCGTCCTGTACCCCGCGCTAACCATCAATAAACGGTCAAAAAGGTCTTCTCCGAAGTACCGTCTGTTGAACTTGTAGCAGAACTCGTTCAGGTATTCCTGGAGATATTCCCTCTTTATACCATGATAGGTGTCCAGTAGCAGCGACTTGGCGTTCGATAGTGTCGTATGCACCCACGGAAGGAAGTTATCTATATCCTCCTGCGTGATTGATTTCCGACAGTCTGACTTGTATAGTTTCTCTATGTCTGAATGTGAATGACTGGCATCCATGCTGACAAGTGCATCCTTATGGGATAATATCGACCGCCTTTTCTGTAATCGTGGATTTCTTCGTGTCGGGAATTACTATCATCTTCAGGTGTCCGACCTTCTTTTTCTTCATGTTCGGCTTTGGTTTTTCAACCTCGATGCTCTCTGCCATGACAAGGACGGTGGCTTTCCTCTCTTTCGACCCTTGCACCATTTTCTCCTCCTTTCTCGGAGTGCCGACAGTAAAGAATCCCTCGTCAAGTTCCACGGAATAGGTCAGCATGTATTCGCTGTCCCTCTGACCCATAACGGAGCGAATCTTATGCACCATCTCCCAGATAGGCTGATATCGGTTATGACCCAACTGTCTCTGGAGTTCAGCGGCAGAGAATGTATGTTTCGTGGCTGTGAGCAGGTGCATGGCTATGAACCAATAGCGGAAAGGCAGTTTCGACCCCTGCATGACCGTCCCATATCGCAGGCTCTGGCGGTGTCCGCACTCCTTGCACTGGAACATGCCCTTGTCGGATTTCCAGTAATGGTGCGTGCAACCGCATTTGGGGCATACGACACCTTGTTTAAGCCTTAAATCACGGAATCTGTTGCGGCAGCTCTCCTCGTCTGGGAAGTGCCTCTCGAACTCGAAAAGTTTCATGTCTCAAAGTATTTGAATGCAATACAAATATAGTAAAATCCGGGCAGATAACCAACTGAAGCCCATAGAATTTTCAGACCTTATGGGTACTTTAGCGGATAATCATTGAAAAAACAAAACTTATATCCTGTGGTGCTTCCAGGATTGCTCTCGGCTTCAGCGATATTTGGCTTCGCCACATATCCTGTAGCGCCTCGGCAATGCAAATTGAACAAGTTCATTTGCATTGCTCTCGGCTTCAGCGTATATTTGCAAAAAAGTTTTAGGTCCTGTACTATGAATATTTTGCTGACGAATGACGATGGCTACAAGGCAAAGGGTCTCAGAGTCCTTGCAGAAATCATGAAAGAATTCGGGAAAGTGACGGTAATAGCCCCCAAAAGGCCACAGTCAGGCATGTCGATGGCGGTTTCAATGGGAGGACAGGCCATAGCATACAAGGATCTCGGGACAGAAGATGGTGTGCGGTGGACATATCTTGACGCCACTCCGGCCAGTTGCGTGAAGTTCGCATTCAACGGAATCGTCTCCCGGGATATTCCAGACCTCGTGATTTCAGGCATCAACCACGGTTCCAATGCGGCTTCGGCCGTGTGCTATTCCGGGACACTCGGAGCGGCTGCCGAAGCTGCCCTGTGCGGTATAACAGGCATCGGGGTGTCTATGGATACATGGAAGGCGGACGAAGACTTCAGTCAGGTACAGCAATATCTGCCGGGCATCATCACGAAACTCCTTGAATCACGGGCTACCGGATACGGCATCTACTACAATATTAATTTTCCTGGAGCGTCCGTTCCTGTTGCCGGACTGAGGACCGCATCCCAAGGCAAGGGAAGATGGATAAAGGAATTCCTTTCCTGGGATCAGGCAGGGATGCCGGAAGGCAGGGAGACAGAGGCTGCGGCCGGCAACGGAGAGAGGCTTTTCATCATGTCCGGTGAATTTAAGGACGATGACAGGAACCCTGCGGATGCTGACCACAGGTACAACAAGGAAGGATACATCACGATAGTACCACACAATATCGACTGTACAGACTATACCGAGCTTGAGAGGCTGAGAGCCATAGGTTTTGATATAAATTATTAATTATAAACAGATGTAACAAACATGTTTAATTCTAAAACATTTTTGTTACACCATTTTTCCGACCTTATCCGATGAAATATTACATAATAGCAGGTGAGGCATCCGGTGACCTGCACGGGTCAAACCTGATGAAAGGATTGTATGAGGAAGATCCAGAAGCCGTGATACGTTTCTGGGGCGGGGATCTTATGAACGGTGTATGCAGGGAACGACAGCATTGCCATGAAGGCGGAGGCGGTCTTGTCCGTCACTACAGGGACGGGGCCATCATGGGATTCTGGGAAGTGCTGACACATGCAGGGAAGCTCCTCGGAAATGTCGCCTTCTGCAAGAAAGACATACTCGGATGGAAACCGGACGCCGTGATACTGATAGATTATCCGGGATTCAATTTCAAGATAGCTGAATTTGCCCACAAGCACGGTATCCGCACTTTCTACTACATAGCGCCAAAAGTCTGGGCCTCGCGTGAAGGCAGGATAAGGAAGCTCAAGGAATATGTGGACAAGCTCTATATCGTCTTCCCTTTCGAGATCCCATATTTCAAATCCAAAGGTGTGGATGCGACATACCTCGGGAATCCCCTTGTTGACTCCATTTCCTCTTCAAGGGCGATGAACGAAAGCAGGAAAGAATTCCTGGAAAGGAACGGTCTGGAAGACAAGCCTGTGATCGCCCTTCTCGCCGGATCACGCAAGGGAGAAATAAGCACCATGATGCCTGTACTGACCCGGTTTGCGGCGAAAATGCAGGCAATCGGCAAGTACAAGGACTACCAGTTCATAGTGGCAGGTGCCCCGGCAAGAAGCATGGACGATTATGCAGGCTATATAGCGGAAGCCGATACAAAGTACGGCAAGACCGGTATAAAGGTATTGTTCGGCGAGACGCTGTCCGTCATCAGACATGCCGAGGCGGCGGTAGTCAATTCCGGTACGGCCTCGCTGGAAACGGTACTGCTCGGCACCCCACAGGTCGTGGGCTACATCTGCAACAAGCTTACATACCTGATAGCCAAGCACATAGTCAAGATACGGTATATCAGTCTCGGCAATCTTGTCGTAGACAGGCTTGCATTCAGGGAACTTATCCAGAATGACTGTAATGCGGACAACCTTGTAGCTGAAGTCCGGAAACTCATAGAGGACAGACAATACCGGGAAAAAATGCTCGAAGAATACGAAGAAATACGCAAGGCCCTCGGAGGACGCGGATCATCGCGCGCCGTGGCTGCTTCCATGTATAAGGAGCTCGCAGGCAAATGACCGGGACTCCCCGATATTGCCGCACCAGCGGGGAATCATGATCTCTCCTTGATAATGCCGAGCCGGTAGGCCTGCAGGAGTTTTTTCAGGTCCTCTATCTGGATCATGAGCTCCCTGCCCTTGTCCGTGTCCTTGACCATCATCCTCTGGCTGCTGAGCTCGACAAGCTGTGTCGTGGACTTGATGTCCTGGCCTTCCTCTATAGCCTTCTGAGTAGAGGAAAACGGTTCATGCTGCACAAGCTGGAACCCGCGTGAATGATATACGAGAGTGTATCCGGCAATACCCGTCTCCGGATGATATGCCTTGGAAAAACCTCCGTCGATGACCATCAGCTTTCCGTTGGCGCGGACAGGCTTCTCACCCTTGGCGGCCTTGACAGGGACATGTCCGTTGATGATATGACGGTGCTCTCCCGTCACTCCGAACTCGTCAAGAATCCTGTCGCATACGGCCTCGTCATTGCGGAGTGTATAATAGGCGCCTTTCTCCTCCTTGTGAAGTTCCTTGTCAACGAGAAAGTATCTCTCGAAAGTGGCCATCTTGCTCTTGTCGAAGGCCGGAGAATCCTTCCCGCACCATAAATACCATACATAGTCCAGGGCAAAACTTTTCTCAGGATCCTGATGATCAGAGAAATATGCTATCCTTACCAGCTGCCCCACCCTTCCGAGCAGTTCGCGGCCCTTGTACCTTTTCCCGAGAATTTCCACCTCCTTGAGGCTTCCGTCGTCGTTCAGCGGCATTGAAGCATGGAAAAGAAGATTCGAATTGCAGATGTTGTACATGCACCCGTATCGGAAGATGCACTTTATATGTTTGCGAAGCTTGTCGCTCCGTATGAAGGAATTATGAAGTTTGTCCACCACTTCCCTCTCCTCCGGTGTCAGACGGTACGGATCAGCCGGATCAAGTGTCGGGAAAAAGCAGTCCTTCATCTCATAGTCTTTCCCGTCCATGACGAATACCTTCCGTCCAAGATCGATATGACCGAGCAGCAGCCTGTCATCCATCTTGAATTCCGGCCGACGTGATATTATTTCCGCCTCAAGCTTGAACTGTATGATACTTATGGCCTTGTGCATCTGCGCCAGCAAGCGCTTCGTCTTCTCGTCCACTTTCTGGGCCTCATCCTCTATCCTCGGGCCGAACGATGTGCACGGGTCATCAGCATAGGTCTCCATGGCAAATGTAGCCAGCGGAAGCAGGTTGATGCCATAGCCGTCCTCCAGGACCGAATGGTTGGCATAGCGCATCGCAAGCCTTATTACATTGGCGATGCAGGCATCGTTGCCCGATGCGGCACCCATCCACAGTATGTCATGATTGCCCCACTGTATATCGAAATGGTGATAGTCACACAGCGTGTCCATGATGATATGAGGTCCCGGTCCCCTGTCGAAGATGTCTCCGAGGATATGCAGGGAATCGATTGTCAGCCTCTGTATCAGATTACACATCGCTATGATGAAGTCGTCCGCACGGTATGTCTCTATTATCGTGCTGATGATGACATTGATATAGGCCTGCTTGTTCGGGTCGGCGCTGCTTTCATGAAGGAGCTCCTGTATGATATATGAGAATTCCTGAGGGAGGGCCTTGCGCACCTTTGACCTCGTGTACTTGGAAGACACATTCTGACACACCTTCACAAGGCGGTTCAAAGTCACGCTGTACCACGGATTTATGTCCGGCACAGCTTCCTTGATGAGCTGCAGCTTCTGCTCCGGGTAGTAAATGAGGGTGCAAAGCTCCTTTTTCTCCGACTCGTAGAGTGAATTCCCGAAAATCTCGTTCACCTTGCGTTTTATGGCACCGGATGCATTCCTGAGGACATGCTCGAAAGCTTCGTACTCGCCATGAAGATCCGCCAGAAAGTGTTCCGTCCCCTTAGGAAGATTCAATATGGCCTCCAGATTTATGATTTCCGAACTGGCAGCCGCAATGGTGGGAAAATTCAACGAAAGCAGCTCCAGGTATTTGATGTTTTCCCTCAGATCTTCTTCTGTGTCCTTTTCAGTATTCATATCTTCAGTCCCCGGTTAAAGTTAAAAACAATGCATTCCGCCATAAATCAGGCAATCAGGATCCGACATGCGGGATCAGTATGCCCTTTCCCCGAAAATCAGCGTACCGATCCTAACGATATCCGCCCCCATCTCCACGGCAATCCTGTAGTCATGCGTCATCCCGAAAGAAAGGATGCCAAATCCGGCAGGCAGACCGGGATAATCGCCGATACCGGTCCTGATCTCGTCCCTGAGGGCAACCAGAGCCGCGAAATCCCTTCTTATGACAGTTTCGTCATCAGTGAAGGTCGCCATGCCCATAAGCCCCGATATCCGCACATTCGGATAGTCCTGCGCCCTTGGGACAAGCGAAAGAATCTCTTCCCTGGAGAAGCCCTGCTTCGTGTCCTCGGACGCGATATGCATCTCAAGGAGGACGTCAGTCACCTTTCCATTTTCCTTTCCCCATCTGTCAATCGCAGTAAGAAGATGCAGGGAATCCACAGACTCCACCATTGATGCCACAGGAAGGACAAGCTTCAGCTTGTTCGTCTGCAGATGCCCGATGAAATGCCAGGATATGTCTCCCGGCAGGACAGCCGCCTTGGCGGCAAGCTCCTGCGGTCGGCTTTCTCCGAACACCCTCTGCCCCGCATTGTACGCCTCCATCACGGCCTCGGCCGGATGGAATTTGGAAACTGCCACCAATTTTACATTTGATGGCAGTTCTTCCTTCAGTTCTCTTATAGCTGTAGCAATATCGTGCATAAAACTAACGTCTGCGCTTCTGCTGCTCCTTGAGAGCCTGCTGCTGCATTCTCTGGGCCTCCTCCAGTCTCTGCTGCCACTTCGACTTCGGCATAGGCTTGCCGGCCGATGCGGCAAGCTGGGCATGTATCTTCTTCTCGTCTATCAGATAACGTCTCACGAACCAGGTCTGGAACATTGTTATCAGGTTGGAAAGAAGATAGTAGTAGCTCAATCCGCTGGAAAGGTTGTTACAGATGAAAAGCATCATTATAGGCATCATCCACACGCTCATGAACTTCATTCCCGCCATATTCGGATCATTCGACATCTGGCTGGAAGTCATTTTCGAGTACAGGAACATGGACACGGCCATAAGGAGCGCAAAAAGCGACACATGATCTCCGTAGAGAGGTATCCTGAACGGCAGGTCCAATATGGAATCATATGCGCTCAGGTCATCCGCCCAGAGGAACCTCTGTTGCCTAAGCTCTATGGATGCAGGGAAGAAACGGAACATCGCATACAGTACAGGCAGCTGCAGGAGCATAGGGAGGCAGCCTCCCATAGGGCTTATGCCAGCTCTTTTGTAAAGCTCCATCATCGCCTGCTGCTTCTTGAGGGCATCCTCCTGCTTAGGGTATTTCTCATTAAGTTTGTCTATCTCGGGCTTGATGACATTCATCTTCGCCGAAGATTTGTATGACTTCATCGTAAGCGGAGAAATCACCAGCTTGATGAGGATAGTCATTATCAGTATTATCAGTCCGTAGTTGTGTATGAACTTGCCGAGGAAGTTGAACGTCGGGATGATCACTCCCCTGCTTATGAGTCCTATGACACTTCCGCCGAGAGGAATGATCTTCTCGTAATGCTGGTCATAGCTCTTCAGTGTGCGGTAATGGTTCGGCCCGAAATAGAATTCGAAAGGTACCGTTATCCTGTCCTCGCCATGCTTGAGCTCAGACTGCAGTTTGGCTGTGCACATCATCAGATTCCTGTCCGGGTCGTCCTCTCCGTAGAACTGAATGCCGAAGTCGGCTGACGAGAATTCGTTGCCGGCAGTCATGATCGCGGAGAAAAACTGCTGCTGGAAAGCGAACCATTTCACCCTGGAGACAATGCTTTCGCTGTCATTCCTGCCCCCTCTTCCAAGCTGCTCGGGCTTCTTCTCTCCCGAGAAATAATAGTCAAGCTTCGAATACTGCTTTTCGTTGGAATATCCCTTCTCCAGCCTCGGGATTATGACATTCCAGTCTATGTCGAAACTGTTTATCTTCCTCGGGACAAGCTCATCCATATTCACGAAGGAGAGCTCGTTGCTTACCATGTAACTGTCTGCAGGAAGGACGTATTTCTGCTCAAGGTATCCCCCGTTGTGGAAAGGCAGCCTCATCACCACCGACGTATCCGTCTTCTCGGCCACATTGAAGACCATGTCCCTGGTATTGATGTTCTCTCCGGCAAATACTGCGATATTGAAGTCGCTGTACTCGGGCTTGATGAGATACAAGTCAGTGCTGTCGTATGTCCTGTACTCATTGAGACGGGCGGAATACGGCTGCGCACCTCTTGTGGTCAGCACAAGCTCCAGTTTGCCGTTGGAAAGGGTCACATACTGTGCCTCGGCGTTGTAATGGCTGTTCAGCAGTGAATCAATGTATTTCTGCGGGCGGGCCAGCACATCGGATCCGGAGTTCCCGGTATTCTGGACGGCATGCAGCGCCGCAATTGAATCTTTCTGCATTTCGAGCATAAGCTGTTCCGCGTATGCCAGGGAATCAAGCTGCTCCTGATACTCTCTCTGTTTCTTGTATTGGTTGGACTGATACCAGGTGAAGCCGAAAAAAATCACCCCTATCAGTATAAAGCCTACAATAGAATTCTTATCCATCTGAATTAATAAACGTCCGGCTGAATATTAACAATCTTGAATTTGATCACACCACTTTCGGAGAATCCGGTCATTCCGCAGCTTCAGAGGCACTGTCTATAGCCCTGATCTGCTCCTTGAGCTCCTCAAGTTCCTTCTTGGCCTGTTCGATCCTGTCCTGCATCTGTCTGATCAGAGGCTCTGAATTCTTGGACATGGCGAAGAAACCAATATTGTTCTCATAAGTGGTGATATCCTGTTCTTTCTTCAAATACTTCTGCACAAGGCGCTCCTTCTCATTCTTCGGAGCCTTTGCATACCTTGTCTTGCGTGTCCTGGACACAAGGTCTCCGAAAGTGGACTGCAGTGCATCCTTATAGCTCTTGGCTATCGCATCCTTTTCCTTGAATGGCACGAAGCCGATCTCCTGCCACCTCTGCATGAATGCGTTCATTGCATCGGCGTCAGCATCCTCGTCGCCCGTAAGGCTGTAGGCAGCAATTTCTTCGACAAGGTGCTGCTTGGCCTTCAGGTTGCCGTAGAAATCATTCTCTGGCTTCACATTCTTGTCCCTTTCGTTGAAGAATGCATCACATGCGGCACGGAAACGCTTCCACAGCTGCTCTGACTTCTTGCGCGGCACCGCCCCTATTTCCTTCCACTGCTTCTGAAGGTTAATGAGCTGGCTGGCGGTCTTCTTCCAGTCCGTACTGTCCTTGAGGGCTTCTGCCGCCTCGCAAAGCGCTATCTTCTTCTCAAGGTTGGAGTTCATATTCTCCTTGTAGCCGGCATAGAAGTCTCTCTTCCTCTCGAAAAACTTGTCGCAGGCAGCCCTGAAACGGTCGTATATCTTCTGGTTTTCCTTCTTGGAAGCGAAGCCGATAGTCCTCCACTGCTTCTGGATTTCCTCTATATCCTTGGAAAGGGTATTCCATTCCGGAGCCGCTATATTCTCCTTCGAGGCTATCTCCTCCACCTGCTCGCACAAGCGTGTCTTGGCAGCGAGATTCTCCGCATATTGCTCCTTGAGGCCTTCGAAGTGGGCCTGATATTTCTTGTTGATGACAGCAGTGGCAGCCTTGAAGCGATCCCAGATGGATTCCCTGAATTCCTTGGCTACCGGCCCGTATTCTTTCCACTGTTCGTGAAGACGCTGCAGTTCCTTGAATGCTTCGACCACATTATCGCTTTCGGCAAGCTTCTCCGCCTGCTCGCAGAATCCGGTCTTGACCTCAAGGTTCTTTTTGAAATCAAGGTCTCTCAGCTCCCTGTTGATCTTGACCATATCATAGAACTGCTCCACATACAGCTGATACGTATCATTCAGATCCCGGAAACTCTGCACCGGCACCTGTCCTATCGCACGCCATCTGTTCTGGATCTCGCGGAACTCGGGGAAAGTCCTGTTCACATCCTCCTGTTTCTCAAGAAGCGCCTTAAGATCCTTTATGACAGCCTCCTTAAGCTCAAGATTGTGCTCTCTCTCCTTCTCCTGCTCCCTGTTATATTCCGCACGCTCTTTCCTGTATGCGTTATACAGAGCCTTGAATCCTCTTTCAATTTCAGCAAAAGGATTGTCCGACACGGATTCTTCTGTCTCCTGTGCGGCTTCGGCCACATGCTCCTCCCCCTCAGAGGACTCCGGGACCGGCGCATCCGCGGCATCGTCAGAAGGCTCCACGGCCGTATCTTCCGGCACTGCTATGCCTGCCGCCGCCTTTTCCCTGGTAAGATTTTTATAGAATGCGGACTTTATGGCATCCGCCTCCTTGTTCATCTTCATCCTTTCCGGATTCCTGGCAAGTTCCATAAAAAGATCAGCAAGCTCGGCAAGACTCTTCTCCGAGTAATTCACCTGCGTGGTCTCTTCATTTTCAACGGCTTCCATCGGCACATCCAGCACTTCCGGATTCTTTTCTTCGGTCATAATGTTACAAGAGTTAAATTTCAAATTGCAAATATATCAATTTTTGCCAATTCACGCAGAGATAATTTTGTTAATTTTGCAATTTCCAGAACAAAAAATAATGGCATTACATGCAATAATGTATACAGTATTATGAGGATTGACATAATCTCCGTGGTACCGGAGCTGCTTGAAAGCCCGTTGAGCCATTCCATAGTAGGACGTGCGATAAAGAAAGGTCTTGTGGAAATACATGTCCACAATCTCAGGGAATACGGGAAGGGACCCAGGCTGCAGGTCGATGACTACAGCTATGGAGGCGATGCGGGAATGGTGCTGATGGTCGAGCCGGTCTACCGGATGATCACAGGGCTGAAGGAAGAGAGGGAATATGACGAGGTGATCTACATGTCCCCCGACGGGGAACAGTTTTCCCAGAATATGGCGAACGAGTTGTCCCTCAAGGAAAACATAATCATATTGTGCGGACATTACAAGGGTGTCGACCACCGTATCAGGGAACACCTTGTCACAAGGGAGATCACTGTCGGAGACTATGTGCTCAGCGGAGGCGAACTTCCTGCGGCCATCATAGCAGACGCGGTCGTCAGACTTTTGCCTGGAGCCATTTCAGACGAGACTTCCGCATTGAGCGACTGCTACCAGGACGGCCTTCTGTCCCCTCCTGTCTACACAAGGCCTGCCGAATTCAACGGATGGAAGGTGCCTGACGTGCTGCTGAGCGGGAATCCCAGACTCATCCGCCAATGGCAGGACGAGCAGGCTGTGGAAAGGACAAGAAAACTCCGTCCCGGACTCCTGGAAGAATAATAAAAAATAATTTGAAATTATTGTGCAAAAAATTGAAAATTATTTGCGAGACTGAAAATTATCCTTATATTTGTCAAATGTTCATAAGGAGATAATGATTTTTCATTATAATCTTTAAACAACTTAAGGCGTCTGCCTTTAAATTTTTAAGCTGTAAAAATACTAACCACAATTTGCAGCCTTGTTATAAGGCCAAGAAAAATTACACTATTAACTAACCAGAAAGAAAGCCTGCAGTGATGCAGGCTTCTTTTATTTCTCCTCTATTTCCACTTCGAAAAGCAGCGGCCAGTTCTTGCCGGTAAGATAAATCTTCCCCGTGTCCCCGTCATACGCGATGCCGTTGAGCACATCGGTATCCGGTGTCTTGAGCTTTTGCGGGAGAAGGCCGGTGCAGTCCACCACCCCGTCCACCATGCCGGTATCCGGGTCTATCAAGACTATCATGTTCGTGGTATAGACATTGGCCCAGACCCTTCCATCTATATATTCCAGCTCATTGAGATAATTCAACGGCTTGCCGTGCAGCCTCACATTGACTGTCCTCACGATATTCAGGTCCTTGTCCATGAAATACAGCCTTGAGGAGCCGTCGCTGGCTATAAGTTGTTTTCCGTCGGTAGTGATACCCCAGCCCTGATGCGGGTATGAACGTGTCGCAATATACTCAAGGGTATTGAAATCATATATGAAAGCCACCCTGCTGGTCCATGTAAGTATGTACAGGCTGTCACCCAGAGCCACGGAACCTTCCACGAAATACCTGTCGCTGAAGTCAAGCCGCCGCAAAGGACTGCCTGTGGCCATATCCACCTTTCTGAAGGTAGAACTGCCGTACTGCCCTGTACTCTCGTACATCTGTCCGTCCTCTATGAACAGCCCCTGTGTATAGGACCGGACATCGTGAGGATATTGCTTCACGACATTCACACGATACTGCTTCACCTGCGCGGAAGAGGCGCATGAGGCAGAAACGGCAAAAAGCAGGACAAGAGATGTTCTCAGGAATGCATTCATCACTGTTCCGCAGATTGTTTGCCGGCTGCCTTGCCGTGATGCTCGTCACGGTATTTCATCGAAGCCTTGACGAAAGCCACGAATATAGGCTGAGGGTGCTCCGGCGTACTTTTAAGTTCCGGATGGAACTGCACACCTATGAAGAACGGATGTGAAGGTATTTCCACTATCTCCACCAGTCCTGTCTCGGGATTTTTTCCTGTAGCCTTCATGCCGGCAGACTCTATCATGTCCAGATAATCGTTGTTGAACTCATATCTGTGCCTGTGCCTTTCCGATATCATGTCCGTACCGTATATCCTGTGTGCGAGGGAATCCTTGTCAAGCTTGCAGTCATACGCGCCGAGCCTCATGGTACCCCCCTTTATAGTAGTGCTCTTCTGGTCTTCCATCAGGTCGATCACAGGATATCTTGTGGCCGGATTCACCTCTGTGGATACGGCATCCTTGAGACCGAGCACGTCCCTTGCGAACTCTACCACGCACATCTGCATACCGAGGCAGATCCCGAAGAACGGTACATTGTGCTCACGCGCATATTTCACGGCCAGGATCTTTCCTTCCAGGCCACGCTCGCCGAATCCCGGAGCCACCAGGATACCATCCATCTGCGAAAGCTTCTCTTCCACATTGGACGGATCGAGGAATTCGCTGTGGATGCTGTGGACATTTACCTTGCACTCGTTGGCGGCACCTGCATGCACGAAAGATTCCAGAATGGACTTGTATGCATCCTGCAGCTCGACATATTTGCCGACAAGGGCGACATTCACCTCGGACTTCGGGTGGAACAGCTTGTCAAGGAACTTTTTCCACTCCGTAAGATCCGGCTCTGGAAGCCCCTTGATGCCGAAATGGTCAAGTACGAGCTGGTCCAGCTTCTCGGCCTGCATGTTCAAAGGCACGGAATATATTGATGCGGCATCCATAGACTCTATGACATGACCCGGCTTGACATTGCAGAAAAGGGCTATCTTCTTCCTGAGGTCAGGCGTGAGCTTGTGCTCGGTACGGCAGACTATTATGTCAGGCTGCACGCCGCTCTGCTGGAGCATCTGGACAGAATGCTGCGTAGGCTTTGTCTTCAGCTCCTTGGCCGCGCTCAGATAAGGGACAAGCGTAAGGTGGATTGTCACGCAGTCTTCCTCGGGAAGCTCCCATTGAAGCTGTCTGACGGCCTCGACGAAAGGCTGGGACTCCATATCCCCCACCGTACCGCCTATTTCAGTGATGATGACGTCATATTTTCCGGTCTTGCCGAGCAGGAGCATGCGCCTCTTGATTTCATCGGTGATGTGCGGGATTATCTGGACCGTCTTGCCGAGATACGCGCCCTCCCTCTCCTTGTTGATGACCGTATTGTAGATCTTTCCGGTCGTGACATTGTTTGCCTTGGATGTATGGACGCCGAGAAACCTTTCATAATGCCCAAGGTCCAGGTCGGTCTCCGCACCGTCTTCCGTAACATAGCATTCGCCATGTTCATACGGGTTCAACGTCCCCGGGTCGACATTTATATAAGGATCGAACTTCTGGATTGTCACCCTCAATCCTCTGGCCTGAAGCAGTTTGGCCAGTGATGCCGAAATTATACCCTTACCCAGGGAAGATGCGACACCCCCTGAAACGAAGACATATTTAGGATTCATAGAAAATCTGTTTTAACGTTACAGGGGTACAAAATTAGTCAAAAAAACTGATATGAGAAAAATGTTTATTAACTTTGACGCGAAAACAATCAGACCGTAGCAATGCATACCTATTATATACTTATGGCAGCCATGTTCGTTGTGGCGATTGTTGTCTTCATAGCCCTGTTCTTCTTCAAGGCAGGGTACGGGTACCTGTCCACATCAAACTGGGGCCCGAAGATAAACAACAAGGCCGCATGGGTCATCATGGAATCTCCGGCATTCATTTTCATGATGCTGTATGTGGTCGATTTCCTGATGTCAGGAAGAGAGACCGGCAATGACAGGACCGTACTCCTGATAATGGCCGCATTCTTCCTTGTGCACTACTTCCAGCGGGCATTCATATTCCCGTTCCTGATGAGGGGCAAAAGCGAAATGCCTGTCATAATCATGGCCATGGGTATGACATTCAACGCTCTGAACGCATATTTCCTCGGCAGCTGGCTTTTCGAGTACGCTCCTGCCGGAAAATACGGCATCGAATGGCTGTCTTCGCCGCAATTCATAATCGGAGGCCTCCTTTTCCTTGCAGGAATGCTTATAAACCTTGATTCCGATCATGTGATAAGGCACCTGCGCAAGCCGGGAGACACGAAACACTACATACCGAAGAAGGGTCTCTACAAATATGTCACCTCAGCCAACTACTTCGGGGAGCTGACAGAATGGGTAGGCTATGCGATTCTCACATGGTCTCCTGCAGGCCTGCTGTTCGCAGTATGGACATTCGCCAACCTGGCGCCGAGATCGAAGGCCCTTACCAAGAAATACGAGGAAGAATTCGGTGACGAATACAAGGAACTCAAGAAAAAGAATCTTATACCGTTTATATGGTAATGAATTATGAGTGATCTTTTTACACCGATCAAGATCGGTCCTCTCGAATTGCGGAACAGGACAGTGCGGTCCGCAGCGTTTGAAGGGATGTGCGAGAATAATTCGCCGTCAGAGTCCCTGTTCAACTATCACACGGCAGTGGCCCGGGGAGGCATTGGGATGACAACCGTGGCTTATGCGGCAGTCTGCCAGAGCGGGCTGTCATTTGAACGGCAGCTATGGATGAGGGAAGAGATTGTACCTGAACTCCGCAAGCTTACAGACGCCATACACAAGGAAGGGGCCAAGGCCTCGATACAGCTCGGACATTGCGGCAACATGTCACACAGGAGAATATGCGGCTGCAGGCCTTACGGGGCGAGCAGCGGGTTCAACCTCTATTCCCCTACCTTCGTCCACGGTATGACAAAGCAGGAAATCGACGAAGTGGCCGCAGCCTACGGCAAGGCAGTGGAACTCAGCATAAAGGCAGGCTTTGACGCTGTCGAGATACATGCCGGGCATGGCTATCTTATATCACAGTTCCTTTCGCCTTACACCAACAAGAGGAAGGACGAGTACGGCGGATCCCTCGAAAACAGGATGCGTTTCATGAGACAGTGCATGAAGGCAGTCACGGACGCAGGCAAAGGCAAGGTCGCCATTTTCGTGAAGATGAATACGAGAGACGGCTTCAAGGGAGGCATGGAGACCGATGAATGCATCGAGGTGGCGAAGGAACTGCAGAAATGCGGGGCTGATGCTCTTGTGCTGTCAGGAGGCTTTGTCAGCAGGGCGCCGATGTATGTGATGAGAGGCCGGTTTCCGAAGAGGTGCATCGCCCATTACATGCCAGGCAAGATGTGGTGGCTGAAGCTTGGTGTAATGCTCGGCGGGCGCATAGTGTCACCGACCGTGCCATTCCGGCATCTATTCTTCCTGGAGGATTCCCTGAAATTCAGGAAAGCCCTGCCGGACATGCCGCTTGTGTATGTAGGAGGCGTGGTCTCAAGAAAAGATGCGGACAAAGTCATCGACAGCGGCTTCCAGCTGCTTCAGATGGGACGTGCAGTGCTTGAGGACACCGACTTCGTCAACAAGATGAAAGCGGATGAGAACCATTGCAGCGGATGCGAACACACCAACTTCTGCATAGGGAGAATGTATACCCTTGAGATGTGCTGCCACAAGGTATGCAAGGATATCACCCCGGGACTGAAACGGGAGGTAGAGCAGACCATCAGGTATAATGACCGCATCGAGCGCAAACTGGGCTACAAATAGAATAAAGGCGGCTAAATGCCGCAGAAAGGAAAATCAAGGCGGGACGATCTGCCGCGCAGCATTGCTGTGAGGAAAGTCCGGACAGGAAAGGGCACTTCACTGCGGAAAGCGCAGATAGGGGTAACCTTATGGTGAACGTAACAGAAAATAACCGCATGCCAAGTGCATGTAAGGGTGAAAACGTGAGGCAAGAGCTCACGGCATGTGTTGGCGACAGCATGTGCGTACGTCCCTGAAGCCTGCAAGACCAAATATACTGGCAGTCAAGGGCTGCCCGTCCGATGCCAGGGGGTAGGTTGCGTAGATAAATGGCAGATTTAAAAACAGAAACCGGCTTACGGCCCCGCCTGAAATACACAGAGAAGAGAGGGTGACTCAAAAGTGACTTTTGGTCACCCTCAAATGTCTTTCTTCGAAAGTCATTAAGCTATGTGCATTATTCCGACTTCAGCTGTATCATCTGCCTGAGTCTGGACACATACGGCAGATCAAAATGCTTTTCTGACATGTCCAGCCATTCTTTCGCAAGCTCGTACTGGCCCTGTATGTAGCAGGCAGCGGCAAGATTGTATTCCAGGCATGCCTTCATCTCCAGATTGCCCGTATCAAGCATCGACATCCATATGTCCATGGCCTCCTGCCACTTATAGTCATTTACAAAATAATATGAATTATACCAGTCCTGAGACCCGTAAAGGAAGAAAACTATCTCCTCTGATTTCCATACCGGGGCAAACTTGCTTCCTGATGTCCTGCCTACCGTAGCAGCCGTTCCGTCCAGCTGTGACTTAAGGATGTATTCAAGACCATCCGCACTCTCTGTACCGCTCACCTGGGCGGAGACATTGGCAATGGTGCTGCCGCTGAACTGCCTTACGGTGTCACGCGGGTCCAATGCATCGTAGACATACATGGACACCGAGAAAGGGAATGCTCCTTCCGCCACATAAGTGTCTCCGGCACCTTCTTCACCTCTGGTAATCACGGAATGGCCGAATACCGGAGTATCCAGGACAAACACCACATCCGTGCCTGTGTCCACAAGCAGGTTCACCATCTCCGTCTTCGAGGAATAATCCACCCCGTCCTTCTTGTCCAGACAGAAAAGAGGTACAATGCTGTCTCCCTCGAAATAGTCATCTTCAAGTCTTGACACGAATGCGGATGCCATATTGGCAGCAAAGGCAGAATCCGCATCCTGTCTGTCGGCAAGATAGACCACAGACACAGATTTTCCTTCCAGACTGATGCCGGACGCCGAAGGATGGCTGGTTTCAATATCGAGTACGTATGCGGAAGGACCGCATGACATGACGGAAACAGCTGCCCAGACAAGGGCTGCAGCTGAAAACAATACATTTGACAAATCTGTCCGTTTCATAAACACCTCCGGATTTCCTGACATGACTGCCTGGACACAACCGGCGTGCCAGGCTGCTGCCATCATACAATTTCCGCGACAAGATCGTATTCGTCTGCAGCGATAATTCTCACATCCATGAACTTACCGCACAGAGAAGACGGATCCTGCCCCGTGTCATACTTAACAAAAATCTCACCATCCACCTCGGGACTCTCGAATTCACTGCGACAGACAAGCATTCCGTCTGAAAAGCCGTCCACAATCACCTTCGTCACCTGTCCGACTCGGGAACGGTTGTATGCAAGGGAAATGGAACTCTGAAGCGACATCAGTTCATCGTAACGCTTCTGCTTGGTCCTTGCACTCACCTTATCCTCGAAATGCTCCGCACCATAGGTGCCCTCCTCCTCGGAATATCTGAATGCCCCGAGTCTTTCGAACTTCGCATCAGCCACGAAATCAAGAAGTTCGCGAAATTCCTTCGGCCCCTCTCCAGGATGTCCCACAATCATTGTCGTGCGCAAGACTACACCGGGCACTTTCTCCCTCATTCTCGATATCAGGTTTCTTGTCCACGCACCGTCTACATTCCTGCGCATGTTGGAAAGGACCTTGTCGGAAATATGCTGGAGCGGAATGTCCATGTACCTGCAGACCTTGGGATTGGACGCCATCTGTTCAAGTACGTCATCCGGGAAGTCGTCAGGATAAGAATAATGGATCCTGATCCATTCTATGCCGTCCACCTCCGAAAGCTTCTGCAGCAGCTCGGCAAGAGCCCTCCTGCGATACAGATCCAGCCCGTAATATGTCGTATCCTGGGCAATGACTATCAGTTCGCGTACCCCTCTTGCTGCAAGCAGCCGTGCTTCTTCCACAAGCTCCTCCATCGGCACTGACCGGAATCTTCCCCGGATGAATGGTATGGCACAATAGGAACACCTTCTGTCGCACCCCTCGGCAATCTTCAGATAGGCATAATGTCCCGGAGTGGTAAGATGCCGCCCTGATGTCCTGTCAGAATCAGTTTCGACACCAAGGTACTGCAGGAGAGGGACAAAGCCGACGGCACCGAACCATGCATCGACTTCCGGTATGAGCTCAGGCATTTCCCTGCCGTACCGCTGGGAAAGGCAGCCGAAGACCACGACCTTACCTGTCTCTCCCCTCTTCTTGCGCTCCACCGCCTCCAGTATGGCTGCAATAGATTCCTCCTTGGCATCTCCGATAAAGCCGCAGGTATTGATCAGGAGTACGTCAGGAGACACCCCGGACTGTTCTTCCGGGATGATCTCGTAATGCCCTTCAAGCAGTGAAAGGATATGCTCGGTATCCACCCTGTTCTTGGAGCACCCGAGTGTAAGTGTCTGAAGAGAAGGAAGCATGCCGCAGAGTTATTCCTCCGGAGCCTCACCGGCAGCGTTATCCTGTCCCTTATCCTCGAAATCGAGGGACGCATGCTCCTTGAGGATATTGTACCATGTCACGACCTTCTTCATGTGAGAAAGGTGGAATCTGTCCCTGTCATAATCCGGAAGGACCTTGGCGAAGAATGCCTGGAGTTCCTTGTCCGCAGACTTGGAGGAAGGAGCATTCTCCTCCCCGAGTCCTTCGTGCATTTTTCTGAAGACGTCCTTCAGCTTCACCTCCCCGTCTTCGGTATATATGGAGATGTCCTCCAGTGTTGTAACCTTGCTGTTCATCCCGAAGCAGCTTCTTTTCTTGTCTGAAAGAGACTCCACGATGACACCGTTTCTTGCCTGTGAAAGATAATTATAAAGGCCGCTCTGGCCGGATATCGTCAATACTTTGGTAAGATCTGTTTTCATTGTAAAATTCGATATTTTCAGGTCCTGTCGGACCGGTTAAACTTCTGCAACATGTCTGTTTCCTGTCTCTGACAGGATATCCAGGTAAATCTCCGCGACCTTCCCTGAAAGGCTTTCAATGTCACCGTCATTCTCGATGACATAGTCGGCTTCCGGCATTTCCCTCCCTTCCTTGATGCCGTTGAACAGCTTCTGTCCGGACATCCTTGCAAGTATTCCGGCAGCATCGGCCCCGTCTCTTGCAACGGCACGGCTGAGCCTCAGGCTCTGAGGTGCATCCACAAGCAATATCCTGTCTATCAGGTCCCTGAACAAGGGCTTTTCAAGGATAATGGCGGATTCCATTATCAGGAAAGGTACGTCCGTACCGCAAAACCCGTCTCTCCACCGTATGAAATCTTCCCTGACTTCCGGATGAACTATTCCTTCCAATATGGAAAGCCTGTCATCATGGCCGAAGACCATGGATGCGAGTTTCCGTCTGTCCACGCTGCCGTCCGGAAGGAGGACACCGGCCCCGAAAGCGTCCGCTATCTTCCCTGCCAGAGAAGGAGATGACGAATACAGCGACTTGGTCCTGCTGTCAGAATCATATACCGGCACCCCCCTCTCATGGAACATTGAACATACGAGGGATTTACCGCTACCTATGCCTCCGGTGACAACAAGTATCATTTTTCCGTCAGTACGCATTCGAATATCTCCGGGACAATTTCATACTCAAGCACACCTTCAGGCATGTAGCCCGGCACAGGGATACATTTGCGGGAACGGGACTTGATATAGTCGTTGTAATCAATCAGTAAGGTGGCACGGTCCACATCCGCCATCATGGGGAAGACACATTTGAATATCACTTCCGCTTTGGACGGATATATCATCATTTCCTTGTCGGACGGAACATTCACAGCCTCGATGGTCACTTCCCTGGTGATCTCCACATATCGTGTCACGTCAATGGAATAGTGCACCTCGTTCTCGGCAAGCCTGACACCCTTGATGCGTTCGATTCTCGCCACTCCAGCCGCAGCGGCATCGAGGTCAAGGAGCTTGATCGGCTCGGTAAAAACCCTGTCGACATTCGCCAGATGGTAAGGCTCCCCGTAGATGCGCACGGAATCCGGATCAATCTCCAGATTGTTCCTGCTCATGTACTGCGGCTTGAAGCTAAGAGAAAGCACCGGAAAGACAGGCACTTTCTTGTTCGTCTCATAAGGGAATCTGAAATAAAGCGTGTCCGTAAGGAAATACTCCACTTCCACCTTCTCCCCGTACAGGAGATGTGCCGATTCTCCCAGTTCCTTCCTGGTGATATAGAATACCTCCCCGCTCTTCGGGGTCAGCGACTGCCTGTCAAGAGTCACCATGACCGGCGTCCTGTTCAGTGCAAGCCTGGATCTCAGGATATTATAGCCTGAGGTGCGACATCTGGCCACTACCTCGCAGGAATTGGAAGACTGCGCGGTATGGCCGTCTATATGGTCACACGCAGCCTTCATCTGCACCGTAAGGAAACCGGAATAATTCAACGAGAGATTGTGTATGAACCATATGCTGAAAGCCAACAGAAGGGACAAGGAAAACACAGTCCAGTCCCTTCCGTTGTACTTCAACGAATGAAGCAGTTTCAGAAACAACCTTCTCATTGAAGTCCAGATATTGACAGCCTACTGCTGTGCAGTCTCGCTGAAATCCTTTACGACAGAATTCTTGTCGACACGTATCTTTACGTTGCTATCGACCTCAAGAAGGAGAGTCCTGTCCTTGACCTCTACTACGGTGCCGTAGATGCCGCCTACCGTCACGACCTTGTCGCCTTTCTTAAGTCCTTCGCGGAACTTCTGCAGTTCTTTCTGCTGTTTTCTCTGCGGACGGATCATGAAAAACCACATCACGACGAAGATGAGGATAAGCATGACCCACATCGACCATGATGATGACTGTCCGGCAGCTGCCTGAGCACCGGAAGCCTGAGCTTGTAACAAAGTGATAAAGTTCATTTCTGATTTGTTATTATTGATTTATCTATTGAATATCATAGCATTACAGAAGTCCCTTCCCTGTCTTGGCTATTTTTCCGTCGGCTGACAGCCTCTGGATCATTCTGTCAAGAATGCCGTTGACGAAAATCTTGCTCTTCGGGGTGCCGAAATACTTCGAGATCTCTACATATTCGTTGATAGTGACCTTTACAGGGATGGTGCTGAATGCGACTGCTTCCGCCATTCCTTGAATGATAAGGCACATGTCGGTGGTGACAATACGGTCGTTGTCCCAGTTCGATACGGACTCCGACACCATGTCGTAATACTTGCCGTAGTTGACATAAGAGGCGCGGAGGAGATTCCTGGCGAACAGCCTGTCATCCTCAACATCCTCGCCTGTCCTCATCTCGCTCTGATAGAGAGGCGGAAGCGACCATCTTGCCCCCTTTCCCATCGCATCAAGGGTCCTGCACACGTATGAAAGGGAATAAGGAAGGTCTTCCCCCCAGTATATGGACATGGATTCAAGTATCTGCGCAAGGTCATCGTTGTCCACGAACTCCTCCTCGAAGACATGCCTGAAAAAAGCGCAGTCTTCCTTCAGGGATGCTGATCCGGAATTCATGTATTTCTCATAATAATCTTTCGAGGATACAGACCTGAACACCTTTTTCAGGAAAAGGTCATACTGCTCCCACGAGAATTTCTTTTTCCGGAAAATCTTCTGGAAATCAGGATCTTCGTCCAGAAGCCCGGCAAGAGAATTCTCCGCAAGCTTCATATTCGGGTTCCGTTCCTCGTCCGTCGGGTTGAATTTTTTCTTTCCCGCCTCGATCTTCTCGGCCGCAATCGACGTAAGCGGAGACACGATTCCAAGCATGAAAAGATACAGGTCTCTCGTAGCCTCGCATGAAGCTTCCAGCTGGGCTTCCGCCTCAGCCAGAGATGATTTCCCGCTCATTTCACTGCTATACAATGTTTTAAAGACCTTTATCCTTAAAATGCGTCTGTTCAGCATACTGCAAAGTCAAATTTTTTACAAAGATAATCTCATTTTCAGAAAAATCCCTATCTTTGTAAAGTTTTACTAAAAAATATTGCAATGTACAGTGAGGACTTTGATGAGGTGAATGCTCAGGAGCGTTCGGGAGATGATGTTTACTCAAAGCAGGTTAGAGCGGGGAAGCGCACATATTTCTTTGATGTGAAGGCCACAAGAGGAAACGACTATTACCTGACCATAACCGAAAGCAAGCGCCGTATCGAAAAGGACGGCCGTTTCTCATACGACAAGCATAAGATCTTCCTGTACAAGGAAGATTTCGAGAAGTTCGCCGCCACCCTCCAGGAAATGGTAGACTATATCAGGACAAACTGCCCTGCTCCAAGTCCTTCAGAAAACGACGAGAACTCCGGAGAGGAGAATTCCGGCCCATACAAGTCCGACATAACATTCGATGAACTGTAAGCATACCGGCAGCAGATGACGAATTTCGGATTTTTCCGTGTGGCTGCCGCCGTACCGGCCGTAAGAGTAGCCGACGTAGCCGCAAATGTCAGGGAAATATGCAGGATGACAGCAGCAGCCGAGGAAGAGAAAGCCTCGGCGGTACTTTTTCCGGAACTGGCTGTCACCGGATATACCTGCGGAGACCTGTTCGGCCAGCAGCTTCTCATTGACGCTGCGGAAGCGGGAATCAGAAAGATACTCGAATTCACCAGAGGAAAATCAGTAACGGTAATCGCAGGTGCTCCCGTGAGATTCAGGGGAAGGCTGTACAATTGTGCCATAGTCCTGCGGAACGGGAACATTAAGGGCATCGTGCCGAAGATATGGCTTCCCGAATACAACGAATTCTACGAGGGGCGCTGGTTCAGTTCCGGAAGGGATTTCCTGTCACCGCACACGGATATCACCGGCAGGTTCCTGGCCAACGGCAAGGATACTGTCAGGGAAGGCTGGTGCGCGGAAATAGAATACGCCGGCTTCAGATGCAATATTTCACCAGACATCATATTCACGGTCGGGAAAGTCTCCTTCGGGATTGAAATATGCGAAGACCTGTGGAGTCCCGTACCGCCGTCCTCCCATCTCGCACTTGCCGGCGCACAACTGATATTCAATCCGTCTGCAAGTAATGACGTGTTCGCCAAGCACACATACAGGAAAAGCCTTGTATGCCAGCAGTCGGCGAGATGCGTATGCGGATATGTCTACTGCTCGTCAGGCTTCGGGGAATCCACCCAGGACCTCGTGTACGGCGGTGCAGCCATGATTGCGGAGAACGGGGCACTGACGGCGGAGAACGAACGTTTCCGCACTTCCTCTTCAATCATCTTCGCTGACATTGACATAGAAAGGCTTGATACGCTCAGACAGAAAATGAGCACATTTGCGGCAGTCGCACCGGACGGAACCCCTTATACCGCATATGACAGACTGTATTCGAGAGTCGGTCTTGGCAAGGAAGCTCCCACGGACTTCTCCGGGAAGCTGTACCGGCATATAGACCCGCATCCTTTCGTACCTGCCGGAGACAATGAAGAAATGGATTCCAGATGCCGTGAGATCCTGTCAATACAAGTGACCGGGCTTGCATCAAGGCTGGCCCACATCAACTGCAAATCTGCGGTCATAGGCATCTCGGGAGGCCTTGACAGTACACTGGCCCTCCTTGTCACAGTCCTTGCCTTCGACAAGCTCGGATGGGACAGGAGCCGCATCATCGGGATCACCATGCCAGGCTACGGCACGACAGGCCGTACGCACGGCAATGCCGTAAAGCTCATGTCAGCCCTTGGCGTCTCATGCAGGGAGATACCTATTTCCGCGGCCTGCGACCTGCACTTCAGGGACATAGGCCATGACAAGGCAGTACATGATGTCACATACGAGAACTCCCAGGCCAGGGAGAGGACACAGATCCTTATGGACGTAGCCAACCAGACAGGAGGCATAGTCATCGGCACCGGAGACCTGTCGGAGCTCGCCCTCGGATGGGCGACATACAACGGAGACCACATCTCGATGTACGGGGTCAATGCCAGCATACCGAAGACTCTCGTGAAACATCTCGTCAGATGGGCTGCGTATAACCGGTTCGACAAGGGTGCCGTATCAGGAAGTGAGGCAAGAGAAATACTTCTGGACATCATCGACACACCTATCAGTCCGGAACTTCTGCCTGCCGACGATGGCGGGAACATAAGCCAGAAGACCGAAGATATCGTAGGCCCGTACGAACTTCACGACTTTTTCCTCTACCATTTGTTCAGGTCAGGATACTCCCCTGCCAAGATATTGTTTCTTGCAAGCAGGGCATTCGGCGACACATATGGGAAGGAGGAGATAAGAAAATGGCTGAAGGTCTTCATGAGAAGATTCTTCAGCCAGCAATTCAAGCGCTCATGCCTGCCTGACGGTCCGAAAGTGGGAAGCGTTTCGCTTTCACCCAGAGGGGACTGGAGAATGCCTTCCGACGCCAAGCCGGAGCTGTTCCTGTCCGAAATCTGACAGGGCCTGCAGGGGCAATCTGAGGCTTGTCAGTCCTTGTCCAGACTCTCTATCAGCTTCTCAAACAGCATGGACATCCTGTCAGCTGCAGCATCGGCGGCAGCCACCACGTCATCCCCGTTGTTTTCATAGTCATCGGCATAGTCGTCATGTGCCTCGTTGGTTATCACAGACATGCCGAAAACAGGGATGGACGAATGCCGTGCCGCTATCACTTCAGGTATGGTAGACATGCCCACGGCGTCAGCACCGATCATCCTGAAATACTTGTACTCCGCCGGGGTCTCGTATGATGGCCCGGTACCGGCCAGATAGACTCCCTTATGGACATTGATGCCAAGCTCCGCCGCTATTTTCTCGGCAGATGCCACCAGAGCCGGATCATACGGCCTCGTCATATCCGGGAAACGCGGTCCGAATTCTTCCAAGTTCTTCCCTATCAGAGGATTCGGCAGCAAGTTTATATGATCCTTTATAATCATCAAATCACCCACCTTGAAATCAAAATTGACACCTCCGGCAGCATTCGAGACAAAAAGATACCTGATACCCAGTTTTTTCATCACCCGTATCGGCAGGACCACAAGTTCCATCGGATACCCCTCGTAATAATGGAAACGCCCCTGCATGGCAATCACGGTCTTCCCGCCGAGCTTCCCTATGATGAAATTTCCCTTGTGTCCGATCGCGGTGGATACCGGAAAGCCCGGAATCTCCCGGTACGGAATTACGGTACGCGACCCGATACTGTCCGCAAGTTTGCCAAGGCCGCTGCCGAGCACTATCCCGACATCCGGCACCTGCCCGCCTATCCGTCCCTTCACGAAATCGGCGGCATTCTCTATCCTTTGAATTCTTTCGTCCATATTCTTCTTAATTTAGCTTTTCCTCATCTTTATCACCACTACCTTCTTCCATGTATGCCGGCAGTCAACGGATCTTGTCCAGGACACGCCTTGCGCCTTCGAGAATCTCATTCTCACCCGGCACAACCCTGTTCCTCATCACAAACTTCCCGCCGCAGATGACCGATTCTATGCAGTCGCTGTGGGCGGAATACACGAAGTTGGCGAGGAATGGAGCATTGGACAGAAAGAAGCTGCTGTCCGTATCTATGATCAGGATATCGGCCATGCGCCCCTTCTCTATCCGTCCCGTGTCCAGCCCCAGGGCATCGGCCCCGTTTGCAGTGGCCATTGAAAGCAGTTCCGGAAGCGGCATTGCAGCCGGATCTTCGCGCCACGCCTTTTGTACAAGTGCGGCAGTCTTCATCGCCTCAAGCATGTCCAGGTTATTGGACGAGGCACACCCGTCCGTTCCAAGGCAGACATTGACTCCGGCATCCCGCAGTTCGTTATATCTGAACCTGTATCCTGAGGCCAGCTTGAGATTCGAATTGATATTGTGCACACAGCTCACATGTCTGTCGGCAAGTATTGCTATGTCTTCATCGTCAATCCACAACGTGTGCGCGGCTATGACATCCGGGCCGAGTACGCCGAGGCTGTCAAGATATTTCACCGGACTCATCCCGTGACTTGCCAGGCAATCCCTGACCTCCTTCTCCGTTTCACACAGGTGCACATTGATCTTCAGCCCGTGGCTTCTTGCGAAACCGGCCGCCCAGAGGATCTGGTCCTCGCTCACCGAATAGACCGAATGTATGGCTACAGACATGCCTATGCTCCCCGGCCACTCAGCGGACTGAAGCCATATCCGGCGGCATTCCTCCCTCTGTCTGGCTGAATTCCCCGCATCATAATGGTCGAGATGAACATACGAAAGCACAGCCCTCAGCCCCATCTCGCTCACGGCCTTTTCCGCCGCAGGGACACGCCAGTACTGGTCATAGAAGGTCGTAGTACCTGTTCTGAGCATCTCCAGGCAAGCCACCTTGGTCGCCCAGTATATATAGTCATCGTCTATCTTCTCTTCCTCCTCCCAGATCCTGCCGATCCAGTCTGAAAAGCGGATGTCCTCCCCCACTCCGCGCAACAAGGTCATGGCGGCATGAGTATGCATGTTTATGAATCCCGGAAGGGCCGTCTTCCCGCTGCAGTCGACAACCTCGGTCTCCGCTGCAACGGCACCATTCCCTGTCCCCGCAGGAAATATATCCGCGATAATGCCGTCCCTGATGAATATGTCGCAGATCCGGTCTCCTGACTTTATATTTTTCAATAAAATCGCGTCCATCTGATAAAAATCGAAAATTTTCGCTAATATAATCAAAAAAAGCCATTGTCACGACATCCCGGAAGCGACAAAATATTTGAAAGATTTTTCTAAAAATATTCCGCCGATTTTGTATTTTTGAAGAAAATTTAATTTATAATCTGAACAATAATGGCATTCAAGGGGACAATAGTAATTGACAAGCAACGGTGCAAGGGATGCTCCGTATGCATAGAAAACTGTCCGAACAAATGTATCAGTCTTTCCAAAGGAGTCAACAGCAAAGGGTACAGGTACGCCGAGCTTTCTTCTGACGGATGCATCGGATGCGCAAGCTGCGCAATAGTATGTCCGGATTCGGTAATCAGTGTCTACAGGGTAAAAATCTAAGGATATGGCAGAGAAAATATTGATGAAAGGCAATGAAGCGATAGCAATATCTGCTATACGCAACGGTGTAGACGGTTACTTCGGCTACCCTATCACTCCTCAGTCAGAAGTGATGGAGACTCTCATGAAGGAAAAACCCTGGGAGACGACCGGCATGGTGGTCCTTCAGGCGGAAAGTGAGTTGTCTTCCATTAATATGGTGTATGGCGGCGCAAGCTGCGGCAAGAAGGTCATGACATCTTCAAGCAGTCCTGGTATAAGCCTCATGTGCGAAGGGATAAGCTACATCGCAGGTGCCGAGCTGCCATGCGTGATTGTGGACGTTATGCGCGGCGGTCCTGGACTCGGGACAATACAGCCGAGCCAGAGTGACTACAGCCAGGCTGTGAAAGGCGGCGGACACGGGGATTATCACTGTATTGTAATAGCACCGGCATCGGCGCAGGACATGTATGATTTCGTAGACTGGGGATTCGAACTGGCTTTCAAATACAGGAATCCGGTCATAATACTTGCGGACGGCATCATCGGGCAGCTGATGGAAAAGGTCGAGCTCCATCCCATGAAGCCGAGACGCACCGAAGAAGAAGTACTCAGGGACGCCCCGTGGGCCACACTCGGGAAGCCGGCCGGAAGAGAAAGGAACGTCATCACTTCACTCTCCCTCGATGCCAACACCCAGGAGAATTTCAACAGGAAGCTCAAGGCCAAATATGACGACATAAGGGAAAACGAGGTCAAGTTCAGCGAATACCTGACCGAAGACGCCGAGTACCTGTTCGTGGCATTCGGATGCTCCTCCAGGATATGCGAGGCGGCAGTGGACATCCTCCGCGAAGAAGGCATCAAGGCCGGGCTCATACGCCCCATCACACTTTTCCCGTTCCCGGAAAAAGAGATATCCAGACTAGCCGGACAAGTAAAGAGCATCATGAGCATAGAGTTGAATCTCGGGCAGATGGTCGAGGATGTCAGACTCGCTGCCAACGGCCAATGTCCGGTAGGCTTCTACGGGAGACAGGGAGGCAACATCTACACCCCGGAGGAAATAGTGGAAGAGTTCAGGAAATTCAACAATTTGAAATAATTCAGGAAATGGAGATATCAGATATGATAAAGCCGGAAAACCTTGTCTACGGCAAACCGGCCCTGCTCACAGACAATGTGATGCATTATTGCCCCGGCTGTTCCCACGGGACTGTGCACAAGCTTATAGCAGAGGTGATCGAAGACATGGGGATACAGGACAAGACCATCGGCATCAGCCCTGTAGGATGTTCGGTATTCGCATACAACTATATTGACATCGACTGGCAGGAAGCGGCACACGGACGTGCACCGGCGCTGGCTACAGCCACGAAACGGCTCTGCCCTGACAAATACGTGTTCACATATCAGGGAGACGGTGACCTGGCTTCAATCGGTACGGCAGAAATAATACATGCATGCAGCAGGGGTGAGAATATTGTCGTGATTTTCATTAACAACGGGATATACGGCATGACAGGCGGGCAGATGGCACCGACGACACTGCTTGGGATGAAGACTTCCACGACTCCATACGGACGTGATGCCAAGCTCAACGGTTTTCCATTGAAAATCACGGAGATGCTGGCAGCGCTGGACGGTACGGCCTATATCTCGCGGCAGTCCGTGCACACCGCAGCTGCGGCAAGAAAGGCGAAGAATGCCATCAGAAAAGGATTCGAGTACAGTTCCAAGGGTGTCGGACTGTCATTCATAGAGATTGTGTCGACCTGCAATTCCGGATGGAAGCTTTCTCCTGTGGAGGCCAACAAATGGATGGTGGAACACATGTTCGCCAAATATCCGGTAGGAGACATCAAGGATGTCCTTAAATGACGATGGTATTGCGGAAAAATCATCCGTTTTTGAATTATTTTATACATCGTCTACAATCACGCTGCGCCTCGGCATAGTCCGAACAAGTTCGTCCTCTGCTCTCGGCTTGCAGTTTATTTTATGTGAGACCGAGGAAGGATAGCGATGAATGCCGCAGTTTACTTTGGTAAATGAGGACATGAAGAGGCGACGCCTGACGATGGTATCGCGGAAAAGAAACAAAAAAAATATGAAGGAAGAAATAATAATAGCAGGCTTCGGCGGCCAAGGCGTCCTCTCAATGGGGAAAATCCTGGCGTATTCAGCCATCATGCAGGATCTGGAAGTGACCTGGATGCCATCATACGGGCCGGAAATGAGAGGCGGTACGGCCAATGTTTGCGTCATAATAAGTGACAGGAAGATAAGCTCGCCTATCATAACAAAGTATGATACGGCCATAATACTCAACCAGCAGTCACTTGACAAGTTTGAGGACAAGGTAAAGCCGGGAGGACTTCTGGTGTATGACCCGAGCGGCATAACCAGGGCACCGGCAAGAAAGGACATAACGGTGTGCTCCATAGACGCCATTGAAGTGGCGGCGGAAGCAGGCAACCCGAAAGTGTACAATATGGCGGTACTCGGGGCATATCTGCAGATGAAATCCATTGTAAAGATGGAGAATGTGGTGAAAGGTTTGGAAAAATCCATCCCTGCACGTTATGCGGATATGATACAGAAGAACAGGGAGGCAATAGAAAAAGGTAAGGAAAAGGTGAAAATCATTTCCTCTGTCTTATAATTGTATTGCTATATTGTAGAATTTTGCTAAATTTGCTCAGTATTTGGCATGAGCCTTTGTTATGCGTGAAGATATCTGGAATGACATCTGCAGTCTCATTTCACTATATGAGAAGGCGAAAGGAGACAGGGATGCCGCAATGGAAGAGCTTCAGCATAAGAATAAGGCGATAGACGAATACAAGGAGCAGATCAGAGAGTTGGAAAAACAGATAGATAACTTGAAACTCAAGAACGCGTTTCTTTCCGCGTCGGGAGACGAGGAAGCGAAAGAGAAGATTGACAGGCTCATAAAGGAAATAGACCGATGCATTGCATTGTTGGAGAAATGATATGGAACAGAAGATAACGATAGAGATACTCGGTAACAGATTTCCTCTTGTGGCTGACAGTCCTGAGCAGGAAAAGGCGATACGTGAGGCGGCAGAGAAAGTAGACAGCAAGTTCTATGAGTACCTGAAAATGACTCCCGGACAAAGTCCGGACCAGATATTGTCTTTCGTGGCATTGAACAGTTTTATAAGGATAGCGGAGCTGGAGAAGGCCATTGAAGATATGAAGCGGGATGAAGAGGATCTTCAGGCGCGATTGAGAGGTTATCTGGAAAATATTGAAAATAATAGCCGTTAGCTACTTATTTGCTGAAATCTACAATTGTACAAAGAAACCGGGTACACTCGAATGGGGATGACGGACCTAGGTGACCCTTACGGGGATTCCGCATTGCGGGACGGAGGATGTCAGAACCACTTTTCGGAGCTCAAATCTTATTTTTATAGGATTTTCTGAAAATTTAGCTGACGGCTTTTTTAAAATTTCCGACAGGTCGGCTTCCTTGGCCGGCCTGTCGTTTTTTATTGCAGCAAAGGACAGATACACAGATACACTGGAAAAACCAACATACAATTTATATATACTAATTATGGAAATATTATTTTACATACTGGCGGCAGTCATCGGTGCGGCGATAGCATTGGGGATATATATTCCTGTCCGCAGGTCAATGCTCAAAGGGCAGAAGGAAGACATTATCATGAAGGCCGAGATTGAAGCCGAGAATATCAAGAAGGAAAAGATCTTCCAGGCCAAGGAAAAATTCCTCCAGCTCAAGACAGAGCACGAGCAGTATATCAACGAAAAGACCAAGCAGCTGCAGGAAAACGAATCAAGGCTGAAACAGAAAGAGAACAGCATCAACCAGCAGAATTCCGAACTCGGAAGGAAGAACAGGGAAGCTGACGCGATACGGGAGAACCTGAAGAACCAGGTTGAGATAGCCACAAAGAAGGCTGATGAATACGAAAAACTCCGCCAGGAGGCCATCCATCAGATTGAAAGCATCGCCGGGATGAGCGCGGCAGAAGCGAAAAACCAGCTTATGGAGAATATGAAGGCTGAGGCAAGAAGCCAGGCGCAGTCCTATATCAACGATGTGATGGACGATGCCAGAATGAATGCCAGCAAGGAAGCCAAACGCATAGTAATCAATACAATCCAGAGGACTGCGACTGAAACGGCCATTGAAAATGCCGTGACTGTATTCAATATTGAAAGCGACGAGATCAAGGGACGTATCATAGGCCGTGAAGGAAGGAATATCAGGGCTCTGGAGGCCGCCACAGGAGTGGAAATCGTTGTTGATGACACTCCGGAGGCTATCCTGCTGTCCGCTTTCGACCCTGTAAGGAGGGAAGTGGCAAGGCTTGCGCTTCACCAGCTGGTAGTTGACGGCAGAATCCATCCGGCAAGGATCGAGGAAGTGGTCGCCAAAGTGCAGAAACAGCTTGAAGACGAGATCATGGAGACTGGCAAGAGAACATGCATAGACCTTGGCATCCATGGAATGAACATCGAGCTTGTAAAACTGATAGGACGCATGAAATACCGTTCGTCTTACGGTCAGAATCTTCTTCAGCACTCGCGTGAAGTGGCCAACATATGCGCCACCATGGCATCCGAGCTCGGCCTTAATCCTAAAGTTGCCAAGAGGGCCGGTCTTCTTCACGACATCGGTAAGGTATCTGATGAGGATCCGGAGCTTCCACATGCAATACTGGGCATGAAGCTGGCCGAGAAATACAAGGAGAGGCCGGAAGTATGCAATGCCATCGGGGCACACCATGAGGAGATAGAAATGACTTCCATCATATCACCGCTTGTCATGGTAGGTGACGCCATCTCCGGAGCACGTCCTGGCGCACGCCGAGAAGTAATCGAATCTTACATAAAGAGGCTGAAGGACATGGAGGGCATCGCTCAGTCATACAAGGGCGTGACCAAGAGCTACGCCATCCAGGCCGGACGTGAACTCAGGGTAATCGTAGGCGCGGAACAGGTCAGCGACCAGGAGGCCGAGTCACTGTCAGGAGAAATAGCCAAGAAGATACAGGAAGAGATGGTATATCCGGGACAGGTGAAAATCACTGTCATCAGGGAGACGAGATCCGTGGCATTCGCCAAATAATCCTGGACTGCCTCGGCAATATCCGACAAAATTTTATTGCACATAAGTAAAATCCGGTACAAATGAAGAATTTGATCAAGCTATTATGCCTGTTGTCTACGGCATTGTTCTCCATCGGCATGTCGGCACAGGCTGTGATGGCGCCAGAAAAGTCCATCGAGTGGACTGTCTCACAGGAAAAGCACAAAGGAAAGGTTTCCATTGTATTCACCGGCAAAATCGCAGAAGGCTGGCATACCTATGACACCGACAGCGAGATGTACCCGTGTGCCGTGGAGCTGACCACACTTGAAGGCTGCTCCCCTGCAGGCGAACTTTACGCACTGACGGAAGGAGTGGAATATGAAGGCGAGACCGTATTCTACGATGAAGTGAAATTCGCCATAGACCTTAATGTCACCGCACCCGATGCCGTCGTTGCCGGGGAGATCACATGGATGTGCTGCACAGACTACACATGCGCCGCACCGGAGTTCTATAGCTTCGAAATGCCTGTTAAGACAAATGACTCGTCAATGTGGGCACTTATAATCGAAGCCATACTCTGGGGCTTCGCCGCACTCCTGACACCTTGCGTATTCCCTATGGTGCCGATGACTGTGTCATTCTTCCTCAAAGGCTCTTCCACACCTGCGGCCGGAAGATTCAAGGCTGCCATGTACGGGCTGTTCATAGTGCTCCTGTACACTGTTCCTATCTCACTCATAATATTGATAACAAGGATTGTAGGCGGTGATGCAGTGACTGCGGACATTTTCAACTGGCTTGCGACCCACTGGATTCCGAATATCATATTCTTCATAGTATTCATGGTATTCGCCGCCTCGTTCTTCGGGGCATTTGAAATCGTGCTCCCGACCTCACTGGTCAACAAGTCCGACAGCAAGGCAGACAAAGGCGGTCTGATAGGAATTTTCTTCATGGCGCTGACACTGGTGCTCGTATCATTCTCCTGCACCGGGCCGATTGTAGGGACCGTGCTCATCAAGTCCACGGAAGGCGAATTCTGGACTCCTATGGTCACAATGCTTGCATTCTCAGTGGCATTCGCCCTGCCGTTCACCATACTGGCCCTCTTCCCTTCCCTTCTGACCAAACTCAAGAGCGGAAGCTGGATGAACACCATCAAAGTGGTACTCGGCTTCATAGAAGTGGCGCTCGGCTTCAAGTTCCTCAGCGTTGCAGACCAGACATACCACTGGGGCCTGCTCGACAGAGAAGTCTATCTCGCGATATGGATAGTCACATTCTCCCTTCTTGGCCTTTACTTGCTCGGCAAGCTTAAATTTGCGCACGATACGCCTTCTGACCACATTTCAGTCAAGAGACTGGCTGCGGCAATAGCCGTGTTCTCGTTCGTTGTATACATGATTCCGGGTATGTTCGGAGCGCCTCTCAAGGCATTGTCAGGATACCTGCCGCCTATCACGACACAGGACTTTGTACTCGGCGGGAATGTCCAGAACGCATCGTCTGCAGGCGGTTCTGCGGCCGAAGGCTCCAACAAGTATGACCTGCATCTGCCGCTCGGTCTGAGCGGATACTTCAGCCTCGACGAAGGACTGGAAGCGGCAAAGGCAGCAGGAAAGCCGGTGTTCGTGGATATCACCGGACACGGGTGCGTGAACTGCCGGGAAATGGAATCAAGGGTATGGAGCGACCCTCAGGTACTTGACATGCTGATGAATGATTTCGTCGTCGTGGCACTGTACACTGACGACAAGATGAAGCTTGATGAAGCCGACTGGATCACGACAGAGAGCGGTGACGTGCTCAAGGAAATGGGCCGGGCCAACTCATACATTGTAAGGACACGTTTCGGTGTGAATGCGCAGCCGAATTATGTACTTCTCTCCCCTGAGGGCGAACTCCTCGCCCCAATAAGGGGATACGACCTGAGCATACCGGGATTCATTGAATTCCTGGAATCCGGAATAAAGGCATACGAGGCGGGAATCCGATAGTCCCGCCTGCCCTGCCCGGAGGGCAATACCTGACACCACATACACAACACTGACTATATGAAAGCACTCACGAGGCCGGAGGATCTGAACAGCCTCAGAAGAGATGCCGCAGCGTCTCTCTCTCTGCGCGAAAAAAGTGAAACGCAGACAAATGGCCAAAGCTGCGGACTGGAAACCGGTACCGGACACATACAGGTACTGGTATGCGGAGGCACAGGATGCAAAGCGTCGTCAAGCCAGCTTATCAGCGAAAAATTCCATGAACTGCTTGCTGAAAAAAAGCTTGACGCTCATGTAGATATCGTCACTACAGGATGCTTCGGGTTCTGCGAGAAAGGTCCCGTGGTGAAGATAATACCGGACAATACATTCTATACCCAGGTCACTCCTGAGGATGTCCCGGAAATATTCGCAAGGCACATTATCAAGGGAGAACGGGTAGAGAGACTGCTCTATACTGACCCGAAGACAGGCCTGCATGTCAGCGATTCGAAGCATATTGATTTCTACAGGAAACAGATGCGTATCGCCCTGCGGAACTGCGGCTTCATTGATCCTGAAAACATTGAAGAATACATAGCCCGAGACGGATATGCCGCACTTGCGGAATGTCTGTCGAAGATGTCTCCTGAAGATGTAATCGGGCAGATAAAACTGTCAGGACTGCGGGGACGCGGAGGCGGCGGCTTCCCTACCGGAAAAAAATGGGAACTGGCCAGAAAAAGCCCGGGAGACGTCAAATATGTCGTGTGCAATGCGGACGAGGGTGACCCCGGGGCATTCATGGACAGGTCCATCATGGAAGGCGATCCCAATTCCATTGTGGAGGCAATGGCTATCTGCGGATATGCAATAGGGGCTTCTCACGGTCTTGTGTACATCAGGGCCGAATATCCTTTGGCCATACACCGGCTGAAGACCGCGATAGCGCAGGCTCGGGAGTACGGTTTCCTCGGGAAAAACATACTTGGCAGCGGTTTCAGCTTCGATATCGAGATAAGATACGGGGCAGGTGCTTTTGTGTGCGGGGAGGAGACGGCTCTGATACATTCCATGGAAGGATGCAGGGGTGAACCTACCATGAAACCGCCATTCCCGGCAGAAGCCGGATATCTCGGCAAGCCGACCAATGTGAACAATGTGGAGACCTTCGCCAACATACCTGCCATTCTGACAAGGGGTGCCGAATGGTTCGCTTCCATCGGGACAGAAAAATCAAAGGGAACAAAAGTATTCGCACTCGCCGGCAAGATAAACAATGTCGGACTGATTGAAGTACCTATGGGCACGACACTGCGGGAAGTAATATATGACATAGGTGGAGGAATCAAAGACGGAAGGAAATTCAAGGCCGTGCAGACCGGAGGACCGTCCGGAGGATGTCTTACGGAAAAACACCTTGATATCCCGATAGATTTCGACAACCTGCTTGCAGAAGGGTCAATGATGGGATCCGGAGGCATGATAGTCATGGACGAGGATGACTGCATGGTGTCCGTAGCCAGATTCTACCTTGAATTCACTGTGGAGGAATCATGCGGCAAATGCACTCCGTGCAGGATCGGGAACAAGAGACTGCTTGAGACGCTGGACAAGATCACTTCCGGGAAAGGTACCGAAGAAGACCTGAAGACCCTCTCCACACTCGGAAAAGTGATAAAGGACACGGCACTATGCGGACTCGGGCAGACTTCACCGAATCCGGTATTGTCCACGCTGCGTCATTTCCATGAGGAATACGAAGAGCATGTTCGCGACCACAAATGCAGGGCAAGACAATGCAAAGCCCTGCTCACATACAGCATAGACAGCAAGCTATGCATCGGCTGCCACCTGTGCGCCAGGAACTGCCCTGCCGAAGCCATAATAGGCGATGTACGAAAGCCGCATATCATCAACCCGGCCAAATGCATCAGATGCGGCATGTGCCTGGCAAGGTGCAAGTTCAAGGCTATATCGGTGAATTAACGGCTCAGGCCACATAATATCGGAAGATGGAACCAAGACAGATAACACTACAGATCGATCATCACTTCGTCACGGTCCCGGAAGGCACTACCATTCTGGATGCCGCACAGAAGATAGGCATAGACATACCGACACTGTGCCACATCGACCTCAAGGGAACATGCATCAGGAACACCCCGGCCTCATGCCGGATATGCGTCGTGGAAGTGGAGGGCCGCAAGAATCTCGCACCGGCATGCGCTACAAAGTGTTCGGACGGCATGGTAGTGCGCACAAGCACTCTGAGAGTAATGAACGCACGCAAGGTCGTCGCAGAGCTCATACTGTCAGATCACCCGAACGAATGCCTGACATGCCCGAAAGCCGGATCTTGCGACCTGCAGAGCCTGGCATTGAGATTCAACATACGGGAAATGCCGTTCAACGGAGGCGAGCTTTCTCCACGGAAAAGAGAGTACACGGCATCCATTGTAAGGAATATGGACAAGTGCATATTCTGCCGCAGATGTGAAAGCGTATGCAACGAGGTCCAGACAGTCGGGGCACTCGGGGCAATAAGGAGAGGTTTCAATACAACCATAGCTCCGGCCTTCGACAAGATGATGTCGGAAAGCGAATGTACCTACTGCGGACAATGCGTTGCTGTCTGCCCTGTCGGAGCGCTTACGGAAAGAGACCATACCAACAGGCTGGTGGAAGACCTTGCCGATCCGGAAAAGACTGTCATAGTACAGACAGCACCGGCAGTACGGGCGGCAATAGGAGAAGAGTTCGGGCTCCCTGCAGGAACACTTGCGACAGGAAAGATGGTCGCTGCCCTGAGGGAACTGGGTTTCGACTATGTTTTCGACACGGATTTCGCTGCAGACCTCACGATAATGGAAGAAGGGGCGGAAATGCTGGACAGGCTCACAAGATATCTCGGCGGAGACAAGGAGGTCAGGCTTCCGATATTGACGTCATGCTGCCCTGCATGGGTCAACTTCTTCGAACACCAGTTCCCTGACATGCTTGACATACCTTCGACGGCACGCTCTCCACAGCAGATGTTCGGCTCCATAGCCAAGACATGGTGGGCTGAAAAGACCGGCATACCGAGGGAAAAGCTTGTCGTGGTATCCATCATGCCTTGTCTGGCCAAAAAATACGAATGCGACAGGGATGAATTCAAGACAGGAGGAAATCCTGACGTAGACTATTCGATCACTACGCGGGAACTGGCAAGACTTATCAAGAGGGCAAACATAAGTTTCACCCTGCTGCCTGACATGGAATTCGACATGCCGCTCGGAGCATCCACAGGAGCAGGGGTGATATTCGGGGCAACGGGAGGAGTAATGGAAGCAGCGTTAAGGACAGTTTACGAACTCTATACCGGCAAACCGCTCGGGAATGTAAACTTTCAGGCTGTCAGAGGGATGGCCGGAGTAAGGCGGGCAAGTGTGGATCTTGACGGCTTTGAATTGAAAGTCGGGATTGCACACGGGCTCGGCAATGCAAGGCATCTGCTGGAAGACATAAGGCACGGCAGGAACGAATACCACGCCATCGAGATCATGGCATGCCCTGGAGGCTGCATCGGCGGAGGCGGACAGCCCCTTCACCACGGACACTCGGAAGTGCTTTACGCAAGGGCGAACGCGCTGTACAAGGAAGATGCAGGGAAAACGCTGCGCAAATCCCACGAAAACCCGTACATCAAAATGCTGTACCAGGAATTCCTCGGCAAGCCTATGAGCGAAAAGGCAGAGCAGCTGCTGCATACGCACTATTTCAACAAATCATGTTAGAACATCCTGCCACTCTTACAGTAACCAATTAAATTTCAGGAACATGTCAGAGATCAAACTGCCTTGCGACATAATCGGGAAAGTGAACGCCATCTGCAGTGAACATGGTGACGACCCCAAGGAACTGATAAACATACTGCATGAAGCCCAGCACCTCATGGGCTACCTTCCGGAAGAAATGCAGAGGCTTATTGCAGGAAGACTCGGGATTCCTGCATCAAAAGTGTATGGAGTCGTTACATTCTACGCTTTTTTCACAATGACGGCAAAAGGCAAATATCCCATATCGGTATGCATGGGAACAGCCTGCTACGTCAGAGGCTCGGAAAAGCTGCTGGAAGAATTCAAGCGTGTGCTCGGCATCAATGTCGGAGAGACGACTCCGGACGGCAAGTTCTCTCTTGACTGCCTCAGGTGCGTCGGCGCGTGCGGACTGGCTCCCGTGGTGATGATCGGGGACAAAGTCTACGGAAGACTTCAGCCGGTAGATGCCAGGCATATCATAGAAAGCCTGGAGTAAGCCGGCCGGTCATCTTCTGCTGTAGCCGGGGATTTCCACCTTGTCCAATATGCCTGCGCTCCATGCAAGCACAAGACCGTAATTTGTCACGGGGACGCCCTGCAAGCTTGCCTGGGCAAGCCTTCTCATGACATATTTCCTGCCGAACATGCATGCACCGCAATGTATGACAATATCATAGCCCGACAGGTCATCCGGAAAATCCTTGCCGGAGACCGTATCTATCACAATTCCGTCACCGAGTCGTCTGCGCAGCAGGGCCGGTATCTTGACCCGTCCTATATCCTCATGAAGAGGGACATGCGCACACGCTTCCGCAATAAGTATGTGTGCATCACTTTTCAGTCCGGACAGTTTTCCTGTACCGGTCATCAGCAGACCGATATCCCCCTTGTACGCGGCGAACAGGATTGAAAAGGATGTAATACGGCTTTTTTCCGGTTTGACGGCATAGACCTCAGGAAATACCTGTGAATCCGTTATTATCATATCCGGCGGTGATGAAAGCGACTTCAGAGACGCCGCCGCCATATCTGCCGTGCAGCATACTGCCGTACAACCTATGTCCATAAGATCACGCAATGTCCGCGACTGAGGAAGTATCAGACGTCCTGCAGGAGCCTCGCTGTCCTGTGGCATGACGAGCAGCACCGTATCCCCGGCCTTGACCAGGTCACCGGTCACGGGTCCGGCAGAAGTATTGGCGGAGGAATACTCTCCAATCACTCTGAAAACAGCATCCAATCCGCTCCCTGTCAACGGATTGACTACAAGGGGAGTCTCGCTGCAAATGGCCTTCAGAGCCTCTGTCCTGCCCTGGATGGCTTCACCTGCATGATCTGCGTCCATGTCCGGTATGCTGATTACCGGAATGACAGCTACCCCACACTTTTTCAGGAACCGATACCATTCCTTCTCCATGTCGTCAGGACCGGTGAACAGCAAAACAGCCACATCTGTCTCCGGGACAACCTTTCTCGTTTTCCCGACACGCATGCGCCCGAGGTCTGAAGACAAGTCGTCAAAACCTGCCGTATCCACGATCACACATGGCCCGGCTCCCGGAATTTCTACAGCCTTCCGGACAGGATCGGCAGTTGTCCCCGGGACTTCGGACACTATTGATATGTCACTTGACAACAAAGCATTGAACAAAGAAGACTTCCCACTGTTCGTCTTGCCGAAAATCGTGATCTGAAGTCTCTCGGATGATGGTATTCCTGTCATATCTGAAATTCATTCCATTCATTTCATCGAATTCACGTTAGATTTAACGTCAGTTCGACGAATTATTCTGTTCAATATCAGAGATTCCGTCGAACTGACGTTACGATTTCTTCGAAATCCCTTTCCTTTTTCGTGTCACCCCTCTTAAATTCTCCCCTGCGTAGGGGAGAACTTACGCCGGACTTCGTCCTCTATAGAGGTAATTCTCTGAAATTCATTCCATTCATTTCATCGAATTCACGTTAGATTTAGATTTCATTCCGTCATAAGCCCGAGGTCAGAACCTGAAATCGCGGCTGCCGGCAAGAATATCCTCCAGCCGCCGTGAAGTCATCTGACGCATATTTTCGTTCGGGATTCCGTCAAGCTCTCTCCGGACAAGGGCCAGACCTTTCCGCCTCGTATCGTCTGAAGCATAATCCTGAAGGTACTCCATCAATGTCAGCAAGGCATTAGGCTGACAGCAGCCGGCAATCTTCCCGTCTTTCACAAGAGACATGAACCTGTCCCCTGTCCTGCCTTCCCTGTAGCATGCCGTACAGAAACTCGGGATATGTCCCATGTCAATCAGCCAGCCTACTATTTCATCCAGTGTACGCCTGTCGCTGATATCGAACTGGGCAGTCCCGGAAACATTTCCGGCTGACTCCGCACCGCGGTCCGCATATCCTCCGACACTCGTCAGAGATCCTCCGCTGATCTGGGATATGCCGAGTTCCAGGACTTTTTCCCTGACTGACTGAGACTCTCTGGTGGAAATGATCATGCCAGTGTATGGTACAGCAAGCCTGAGCACCGCCACAATCCTGCAGAATACGTCATCAGGTACCGCATCCGGGAAATTTCCGGTATCAATATCGTCAGCAGGGCAGATTCTCGGCACGCTTACGGTATGCGGGCCGACACCGAAACGGGCTTCAAGATGTTCCGCATGCATGAGAAGGCCTATGAAATCATAAAGATAAGTGTCAAGCCCGAACAGGACCCCTATCCCGACGTCATCTATGCCGCCTTCCATTGCACGGTCCATTGCCTCGGTATGCCAGGCGTAGTCGCTCTTGGGTCCGCTCGGATGCAGCTTCTCATATCTTTTCTTGTCGTAAGTCTCCTGGAACAGGATATACGTACCGATGCCGGCATCTCTCAGCTTGCGGTAATTCTCGACTGTCGTTGCCGCAATATTCACGTTTACCCGCCGAATTGCCCCGTTTCCATGCCTTACGCCGTATATTGTCCTTATTGACTCCAGGATATATTCGAGAGGATTGTGCACCGGATCTTCTCCAGCCTCAATGGCAAGGCGCTTATGTCCCATATCCTGCAATGCAATGACTTCGCGGCGGATCTCGTCCTGTGTAAGCTTCCTCCTTGCAATATGTTTGTTCTGCAGATGGTACGGGCAATAAACACAACCGTTTACACACCAGTCAGACAGATACAGCGGAGCGAACAGTACAATCCGGTTCCCGTAGAGCTTTCTCTTGATGTCGCGCGCTATAGAGAACATTTCTTCTGTCAGGACAGGATCCCTGCATTCCACAAGCACTGCCGCTTCCCTGTGTGTAAGGCCGTGACATCCTCGTGCCTTCTCCAGAATCCGCCGTACAAGCATGCTGTCATCCGCGTGTGTTCTTGCAAAGTGAGCAGCAGCCAGGATTTCCTCATCCGAAATGAATACCTCCGCCCGTGAAGATGCGGGGTCATATCTGTCACTATACGATACAGCTTCCATAATCTCCCTTGTCCCAAGTAATGCAATAACCTATATTTCCGAGCAGGCTGCAAAGGCTATCCATGCCTTCCGCCGATTCCGCCCCGTCAGATACCTTGCCGTCATACAAAGAATAATCCTGGCGCACATGATGCGGTGTAATATTCGGCATGACCACATTGGCACCTGCCAGGATACCCGCTTCACGTCCCGATGATGATATTGTGGACAGAGCAGTCGTTGCCGGGATCAATGCTTTCGGGAACATTAGCCTGAAGACTGATATCAGCCTCAGGGTAATCTCCATGGCAGTCTCTTTTCTTGACATTCCCGGAATGATTCCCGGCCCGTCTTTCCACCAGCCTGCGAAGACTGTGTCAGCATGTGGGATAAAAGGACCTATCCCGATCATCTGGGGCTTCAGCTTCCCGATATACAATATGTCTTCGACAATATCGTCTGCCGTCTGGAACGGACTGCCTGCCATTATGCCTGTTCCCGTCTGAAAACCCAATCCCTTCAAGACGTCCAGACAATGAAGCCGGTGTGCCCGCGACATCTCTGCCGGATGAAGTCTCGCATAATGCCGAGGATTGTATGTCTCGTGTCTCAGTAAATAGCGGTCAGCACCCGCAGCCCTGAATCTTCTGTAGGCATCATCGCTGTATTCACCGAGAGAAAGAGTAATGGCACAGTCCGGAAATCTTCCATGTATTGTCCGACACAGTCTCTCTATATGTTCCGATGCAGACTCCGGATGCTCCCCGCCCTGCAGGACAAATGTACGGAATCCAGCTTGATATGCCTTGTCGCAGCATGCTATTATTTCAGCATCGGTAAGCGAATATCGTCTGATATTCAGGTTCGACTTCCGTATGCCGCAATAAAGACAGTCATTCCTGCATATATTGGATATTTCAAGCAAACCTCTGACATATATCCTGTTGCCGAAATACTTTCTGGAGACCGCAGCAGCTTCCTCATGCAAGGCAGAAACGGCTTCCGTGTCATCTGAAAGAAGAAGCAGCCTGTACTCACGAGGGGCAAGAGCACCCGTATCATGAAGCTTGCAGACCAGAGAAATCAAATCCGTATTCTGATTGTCCATAAAGAATATCTCTCCATGACGTTAATCCGTAATGCAGCCAACTTGTAAATTTAAGAAATTTCGGAATACAACAATAAAAAAAAGACCCCGGAGAAATGATTCTCCAGGGTCCTGTCTGTAAAAACGGCAGCTTCCTACTCTCCCACCTGGTCT
>CALVDP010000001.1 GCA_944326315.1 uncultured Bacteroidales bacterium | reverse complement strand
TTTTTATCTTTCTGAAAAAATATTTTCTTTTTCCGATAGAAATTTTTCTCTTTCAATAATGCCAATCCCGTAATTTGCATATCAGATGAAAAATCCTTTCGGGTCAAACTCTTCGGGTCAAACTCTTATTCCTTTTTGGTTTATACTGATTTTTTTGTAACTTTCGACGATTTTCGGGTCGTGTATATTCCCAGCCGGTCCGAAATGATGCTGAAATAGTTCATAATTAAAATATTAAAACTTAGTAACAATGAATAAAAAAGGAAATCTGGTCGCAATCATTACCATGATTTTTCTCTTTGGAATGATCTCGTTTGTCACGAATCTTGCGGCTCCTATCGGTGTAATCTGGAAGCAACAGCCTGGTATTGACGGCTCCAACGCCCTCGGTATGATGGGTAACATGATGAACTTCCTTGCATATCTGTTCATGGGAATCCCTGCAGGCAAGCTCCTCACCCGGATCGGGTATAAGAAGACTGCCCTCCTGGCCATAGCAGTCGGTTTCCTCGGCGTATTCATCCAGTTCCTTTCCGGAATTATCGGTGTCGGCTCCACTATGGCCGGCCTTCCTGCCAACTGGTTCATATATCTGCTCGGCGCCTTTGTAGCCGGATTCTCCGTATGTATACTCAATACGGTGGTCAATCCTATGCTCAACCTTCTCGGCGGCGGCGGAAAGAAAGGCAACCAGCTTGTCCAGATAGGAGGTACGTTCAATTCGTTGATGGGTACGATCACTCCTATGTTCGTGGGCGCTCTTATCGGGGCCGTGACCAAGAACACTGTCATCACCGATGTCAATCCTGTGATGTATATTGCAATGGGCGTATTCTTCCTGACATTCCTGATTCTGGCGTTCATACCTATCGAGAACCCTCAGTCGGCATCGCAGGGCGGACATGTGGAAAGCCCGTGGAAATACCGTCATTTCGTGTACGGAGTCATCGCCATATTCCTCTATGTGGGTGTCGAAGTGGGGATACCGGGTACCCTCAATTTCTACCTTTCTGATGCTGAAAGCGAGGCAGGACTTGATCCTAAGACTGCCGCCACTATTGCCGGCTTCGTTGCCGGTACATACTGGTTCCTTATGCTTATCGGCCGTTTCGTGTCGAGTCTCATAAGCGGTGCGGTATCAAGCCGCATGCAGCTTGGCTGTGTGTCTGCCGTGGCTGCCGCTCTTGTTCTGGCTGCGATGTTCGTTCCTGCTACGGTGGCTACATCCATGCCGGTGTTTACCGGTTCCGGCTTTGGTATGGTGCAGGTGCCGCTTTCCGCATTGCTTCTCGTACTTTGCGGACTCTGTACCTCTGTCATGTGGGGTACTATTTTCAATCTTGCCGTTGAGGGGCTCGGCTCTGCCACTGCCCTTGCCTCCGGTGCGTTCATGATGATGGTTGTCGGCGGAGGCATACTCCCGCTTCTGCAGAATGCCATTGCCGATGCGGCAGGTGACTATATGGTAAGCTACTGGGTGGTAGTGATAGCCATCTTGTATATCCTCTGGTATGCAGTTCTCGGTTCGAAAGTAAAGAAGGCTTAATATAAACAAGATACATGATGAATACAGATATTATTGACAAGCCATACGTGGTCGGCATAGACATCGGTGGCCAGACAACCAAGATGGGCATTGTGGACATGAGAGGGCAGGTGCTCTCCCAGACCGTGATACGTACCGATACCCATACGGATGTCAACGATTTTGTCGAGGATGTAGCTGACGCCCTTGACAAGATCATAAAGGAATCAGGCTCTGAGGGTAAGATACGCGGTATCGGCATAGGCGCTCCGAATGCCAACTACTATACCGGCAATATCGAGAATGCGGTAAATCTTTCGTGGGGAGGTACGAAGTCTATTCCGTTTGCCGATCTTCTTACGGCCAGGATGGGAGGCCTCAAGGTGGCTCTGACCAATGACGCGAATGCGGCTGCCGTGGGGGAAATGACATACGGAGCCGCGCGAGGCATGAAGAATTTCATCATGATCACTCTCGGGACCGGTGTGGGAAGCGGTATCGTGATAAACGGTGAGGTGGTCTACGGCCATGACGGATTTGCAGGCGAGCTGGGGCACACATGTGCCGTGAGGAACAACGGCCGTTTATGCAACTGCGGCAAGACAGGATGTCTGGAGACTTATTGTTCGGCTACGGGCGTGGCAAGGACTGCCCGCGAGTGGCTGACCTTGAGTGACGAACCTTCAGTTCTCAGAAGCCTGGACAACATATCTTCCAAGGATGTCTATGAGGCTGCGAAAGAGGGAGACAAGCTCGCACTCAAGATATTCGAGTTCACAGGCAAGATGCTGGGGCAGTCTTTCGCCGACTTCGTGGCGTTCAGCGCGCCTGAGGCTATAGTGCTGTTCGGTGGTCTGGCACGTGCCAAGGAATTCCTTTATACATCGATAGTGGATTCCATGAATGCCAATCTTCTTCCGTTGTGGAAGGATAAGATCAAGATAGTCTTCTCACAACTCAAGGAATCCGATGCTGCCATACTTGGAGCTTCCGCCCTTGCATGGGAATTATAGGAGGGCTTCGTTATGAAGATAAGGAAATATCTGCCGGCAATCATAGTGGCCTACGTGCTTTTCTTCATGATTGCGTTTGTCACCGGCCTGCAGAATCCTCTTGGGGTGATAGTGAAGTCTCAGTACGGTGTCTCTGTCGGTGTGGCACAGCTTGGAAATTTCGCGAATTTCATTGCCTATGCCTTCATGGGGCTTCCTGCCGGACTGATGCTGAAGAAATACGGCTACAAGTTCTCTCTTCTTGTGGCAGTCACTGTAGGCATTCTGGGGATTGGACTTATGTTTTTCTCCGGACAGATTTCCAGGGGCTTGTGGATGTATTTCCTGGGTGCATTCGTAGCCGGTTTCTCCATGTGTATGCTCAATACGGTGGTCAATCCGCTGCTTAATTCCATCGGCGGCGGCGGAAAGAAGGGCAACCAGCTTATACAGTGGGGAGGTTCCCTCAATTCCATTGCGGCGACTATCGTGCCTTTCGTTGTCGGTTTCCTTATGGGGCGCTCCGCTGGGACCAGGGAGTTCATCAACGGCTTGCCTCAGTTCGAGATAGCCGATGTCAATCCGATGTTCATTGTCCTTGTGGCGATATTCGCATTGTCGATACTTGCGATATTGTTCGTTGACATACCGGAGCCGGAGAAGGTGGGTGATACCAAGGAAGCGTTCCAGCAGCTCGTGGGCCGTGACGGGCAGTACAGCTGCTTCTCCTTCCGTCATTTCGTGCTCGGTGCGGTAGCCGTATTCCTGTATACCGGCGTGGAGGTGAGCATAGCCAACATGTCGAATATCTATCTTATCCATGAGGTAGGTGTCGATCCCCGGTCTGCAGGTGTGATCGTGGCCATATACTGGTTCTGCATGTTCATCGGCCGTCTTGTCGGCGGTACGCTCGGATCCAAGTTTTCTGCCCGTGACATGCTTCAGTTCTCCTCGATGATGGCGATAATATTCATGCTTATCACCATTTTCACTCCGGAGAAGATCAATATTGAGATCGGACGCTACAGCCTGGGCAATATCCCTGTCAATGTCATATTCCTGGTGATGACCGGACTTTTCACATCAGTGATGTGGGGAAACATATACAATCTTTCAGTTGAGGGACTCGGCAAGTACACGTCTACTGCCACCGGTTTCTTCATGATGATGGTGTGCGGCGGCGGTATTGTTCCTGCCATACAGGGGCTTTTTGCCGACCTTGTAGGTTGCAGGGCTTCATTCTGGCTTGTGATTCTCTGTCTGGGATACCTGCTTTATTATGGATCCACAGGCTACAAGAATGTGAATAAGAAGATTCCTGTGGACTGAAACGGAAAGAGGGTGCAGAGGGTGACTCAAAAGTGACTTTTGGTCACCCTCAAACGTCTTTCTTCGAAAGACTGGACCCATCCTGACCCCCTGCACCCCCTATTAGGGGGATTGTGCGACTCCCAGTCGCGGTCCCTTCGGGACTTTTGACCCAGCCTCGAATTGAATATTTGGAACAGGACTCCATCAGGAGTACGAACAAAAAGAGGGCGAGTCTGACTTTTGACCCGCCCTCTTCTTGTGTAGGTAAGGATCTTATATCCTTTCCTGACCTGCCTTCTCTTTTAGTCCAACTTGTGTATGGCCAGGCCGCTTCGCAGCTTTGGCTCGAACCAGGTCGTCTTCGGCGGCATGATATTGCCTGAATCCGCGATGTCCACGAGCTGCTTCATAGAGACAGGGTAAAGGGCGAAGGCCACGGCCATTTCACCGCTGTCCACCCTTGCGGCCAGCTCTCCAAGCCCTCTGATGCCTCCGACGAAATCAATCCTCTTGTCCGTCCTCAGGTCCTTGATGCCGAGGAGCTTGTCCAGGACAAGGCTGGAGAGTATGGTCACGTCAAGCACCCCTATCGGGTCGGTGTCGTCATACCTTCCCTCCTTTGCCTCCAGGGAATACCATTTCCCGCCAAGGTACATGGAGAAATTGTGCAGATGATCAGGCTTGTATATGTCCTTGCCTTTCTCAGTGACGGTGAAGTCCTTTTCAAGAGCCTTCAGGAACTCATCCGGACTCAGTCCGTTCAAGTCCTTGACCACGCGGTTGTAGTCGATGATTGTCAGCTGGCTTTCTGGGAAGGCCACGGCCATGAAGTAGTTGTACTCCTCCTCTCCGGTATGCTCCGGATTTCCCGCCTTCTTCTCGGCTCCGACACGTGCGGCTGCAGCTGTCCTGTGGTGTCCGTCTGCCACGTAGAAAGCCGGGATGTCCCTGAATATCTCCGTGATCCTGTCAATGGTGCTGTCATCGTCGATTACCCAGAACCTGTGTCCGAAGCCGTCTTCGGCAGTGAAGTCGTACTCCGGCTTTCCGGCCGTGTAGCGGGCGACAATTGCGTCTATTTCGCTGTTGTCCGGATATGAGAAGAAAACAGGCTCTATATTGGCATTCTGGATCCGCACATGTATCATCCTGTCATCTTCCTTGTCCTTTCTTGTAAGCTCGTGCTTCTTGATCCTTCCTTCCGAATAATCGTCGGTGTGGGCGCAGAGTACAAGGCCGTACTGGGTCTTGCCGTTCATTGTCTGGGCATAGATGTAGTAGCATGGCTTGTTGTCCTGAACGAGCCAGCCCTTTTCCTGCCAGTCCCTGAAGTTCTCCACGGCCTTGCCGTAGGCATCCTCGCTATGTTCGTCCACCATCGGCTCGAAATCAATCTCCGGCCTGGTGATGTGCAGCAGGGATTTCTCGGAAGCTTCAGCCTTGGCTTCTGCGGAATTCAGTACGTCGTATGGTCTGGAAGCCACTTCTTCCACTAATTCTTTGGGCGGCCTTATCGCCGCGAAAGGTTTTATGCGTACCATGGAAATGCCTATTTCTTGTTGACCTGGAAACGGGTATTGCCGGTGGCGAAGAAGTCCACGATCTGGGAGGCGGCGGCAAGACCGGCATTGATGTTGGCTTCGGCTGTCTCGGCTCCCATCTTCTTCGGTGTCGCGAACACTCTCTTGCCGAATTTCTCGTCCAGTTCCGCCTGGCTGTCAGCAGCTATGTCCGTGATGTATTTGAGGTCCGGCCTGTCTGTGAGGGCTTTCTCAAGCTCCGCCTCGTTGATGATTTCCTTGCGGGCGGTATTCAGGAGGCAGCCTCCTGCCGGCATCAGCGTAATGAGGTCGTAGCCTATGGATTTCCTGGTCTCCGGTGTGGCAGGGATATGAAGGGATATGAAATTGCATTCCCTGTACATCTGTTCAAGAGATTCTGCCGGCGTCACTCCATCCTCTTTCATCTTGTCTGCGCTGACATAAGGGTCGAACGCCATTACTTCCATGCCGAGGCACTTTGCTTTTCCGGCCACAAGCCTGCCTACATTGCCATAGGCCTGGATGCCGAGCTTCTTCCCCTGTATTTCACTTCCCGTGCCCGGGGTGAACTTGTTCCTGGACATGAATATCATCATCGCAATGGCAAGCTCAGCCACCGCATTTGAATTCTGTCCCGGAGTATTCATCACTACTATGCCGCGTGCAGTGCAGGCTTCCAGGCAGATGTTGTCATATCCTGCTCCTGCCCTGACTACGATCTTGAGGTTCCTGGCGGCATCTATGACTTCCGGAGTGACCTTGTCGGACCTTACAATGAGGGCATCCACGTCCTCCACCGCCTTGACAAGCTTTTCAGGCGAGGTGTATTTCTCCAGGAGTCTTACTTCATGTCCGGCTTTCTGCGCGATTTCCTTCATTCCGTTCACGGCAGCTGCGGCGAACGGCTTTTCTGTGGCTATCAGTACTGTCATGGCTTTGTCACTTTTTCATTGATTCGAATTCCTGCATGCATTTCACGAGTGCCTGTACACTCTCTACAGGGCAGGCGTTGTAGATTGATGCCCTGAAGCCGCCGACTGAGCGGTGTCCCTTGATGCCGAGCATCCCCTGGCCCTTGGCGAACTCGAGGAATTCGTCCTGAAGAGTCTCATATCCCGGTGCCATCACGAAGCATACGTTCATGTCCGAGCGGTCTTCCCTGGCGGCGGTCCCGACAAACAGCGGATTCCTGTCAATCTCTGCATACAGCATGTCTGCTTTCTGTCTGTTGATCTTGTGTATGGCTTCCACTCCTCCGATGCCTTTCAGCCATTTGAGGGTCTCGTACATTACATAGATAGGGAATACCGGAGGGGTGTTGAACATCGAGCCTCCGTCTATGTGTGTCCGGTAGTCCAGCATCGTAGGGATATAGCGGCTCACCTTTCCGAGCGCATCCTTTCTGATGATGGCGAATGCCACTCCTGCCGGACCGACATTCTTCTGGGCACCTCCGTAGACCAGGGCGTATTTGCTGATGTCGCGCGGCCGGCTCATGATGTCTGACGACATGTCAGCTATGAGCGGAACAGGGCTGTCTATGTCTTCCTTGATCTCGGTGCCGTAGATGGTGTTGTTGGTGGTGATGTGGAAATAGTCGAGATCCTCTGGTATGGTGTAGCCTTTCGGTATATAGTTGAATGTCGTGTCTGCGGATGATGCCACAGCATACGCCTCGCCTATGCCTTTGGCCTCTTTCAGCGCCTTCTTGGCCCAAACTCCCGTCTCAAGGTATCCGGCTTTCTTCTCAAGGAAATTCATGGCTACACACAGGAACTGCAGGCTGGCCCCTCCTCCCATGAACAGGACTTCATGTGTGTCAGGTATGTTCAAAAGTTCTTTCCACAGCGCACGGCAGTCATCCATAACCTGCACCCATTCCTTCGACCTGTGCGATATGCTGATGACAGGGATTCCTGTACCTTTGAAATCTTTCAGTGCCTCGATGGCATTGTCGACGGCCTGCTGCGGAAGTACGCATGGGCCGGCGAAGAAGTTGTGAACTTTTTTCATAACCTTGTGATATTAAAAATATGGTTGAATTTAATAAAATTTCCTGAACTTAGAATACGCTTTTGATATCCGATATCTTTTCGCAGTAATGGCACAGGAGGGATATCTTGTCTCCTTCGCCGATGACGGTGAATTTGGTCTTGACAGGCTGGTGGTTCGTAATGCATTTGGGGTTCATGCACTTGGCGAGCCCTTCTATCCTTTCCGGCATCACAAGTTTCTTTTTCTCCACTACCTGGAAGTTCCTTATGATGTTCACCGTGGCATGAGGTGCGATCAATGCCAGCCTGTTGAGCTCGTCATCCTCGAAGAATCTGTCGGCGATCTTGATGATTCCCTTTTTCCCGAACAGCTTGCTGTTCAGGTTTATGCCTATTGTTATCTGGTTGCTTATCCCTTTGAGTCCCAGGATGTCCAGAGCCTTGTACACGTTTTCCGCAGGAATGTGGTCCAATACTGTACCGTTCTCCAATGCGCTTACTTTCAGTTCTTTATTGATGTTTTCCATTGTGATTTCCGATTTCCGATTTAATCCGCCATAAGTTGTCTTGTCTCCTGCAGACATGTCCCTATCTGTAGCCCATAAGGTATGAAATGATTGCCATCCTGACATAGAGACCATTTTCCGCCTGCTTGAAATAATAGGCGTACGGAGTGTCATCCACATCCTGGTCAATCTCGCTGACTCTCGGCAGCGGATGCAGGATCTTCATGTTTTCCTTGACATTGCCGAGCATGGACGCCTCAAGCCGGTATACATCCTTGACTCTTTCGTATTCCATCGGGTCCGTGAACCTCTCCTGCTGGACACGGGTCATATAAAGGATGTCGCAGTCATTCAGATGGTCTTCGAGAGATGTCGTCTCTGTGTACCTGATACCTTTCTTCTTCAGGAAGTCCTTGTACTCCACAGGCATTTTCAGTTCCTCCGGGGCTGTGAACACGAATTCCGGGCTGAAATGTGACATGGCCTGGAGGAGTGAATGCGTGGTCCTGCCGTATTTGAGGTCTCCCACCATGTTGATCTTCAGATGGTCGAGCCTGCCTTGCGTCTGCATGATGGAGTACAGGTCCAGCAAGGTCTGGGAAGGGTGCTGGTTCGCACCGTCTCCCGCATTGATGACAGGGACAGACGAGACTTCGGATGCATATCTTGAACTTCCTTCCAGCGGATGCCTCATTATGATCAGGTCCACATAGTTGGACACCATCTTGATCGTGTCTTTCAGGGTCTCTCCCTTGCTGACGCTTGTGTTGGATGCATCCGAGAAGCCTATGACCTTGGCACCAAGCCGGTTGACAGCTGTCTCAAAACTCAGCCGCGTCCTGGTTGAAGGCTCGAAGAAGATGCAGGCGATGACTTTCCCGGCAAGGATGTCCTGCGTCCGGTTCTTTTCAAATTCTTTCGCTGTTTCAAGCACATGCAGAATTTCTTCCTTGCTGAAATCCTGGATTGAAATAAGACTTTTACTCATTTTCAATATTGATAGGTAAGAATATTAAACCATTTGAACATTCCGTTGGCTTTGCCTTTCCCGTCATCCTATCTTCTCGGCAATACATCCTCCGCTCTTGCCGATCAGTTCGGTGAACGTATCCACAAGTGACAGCCTGACATTTGTCTCAAGCGAGCATTCCATGCCGAAATCCTGCTTCCCTGTAGGAAGAGAAAGGTCTTTCATTATTTTCATGACATTGTTCATTTCCAGATAGCCGAATCGCAGCCTGTAATGCAGGGTCGCGGTCTTCTCCACGATCTCGGCGTTGGCGATGGCATCTGCCGTGGAGGTTTTGTAAGCCCTTATGAGGCCGGGGATGCCGAGCTTGATGCCTCCGAAATATCTGACCACGACCACAAGCACGTCGCTGAGCCCGGCGGAATCTATCTGCCCGAGGATGGGCCTTCCTGCCGAGGACGAAGGCTCCCCATCATCATTGGCCCTGTATATGTCTCCCCTGTATCCGAGACGGTAGGCATAGCAATGGTGGCGGGCATCGTGATATTCTTTCTTGAGAGATGCGATTATGGCTTTCGCTTCATCTTCCGTGGAAACGGGATATGCGTGGGCAATGAATCTGCTTCCATTGTCCTTGAAAAGCCCTCTGGATGGGCCTGCAATGCTTCTGAAAGTATCTTTTTTGGGTGTTGTGGCATCCATAACGCAATTTCAAAAATAGTGTTTTTTATATTATTTTGCAACGTCATGGAAATATTTTGTACCTTTGGACTCCGATGAAATTTTTAGGATTTATGGTACTCAGATACAGGGTTTCTCTTCCGGGTATAAAAGGCTTTGCAAGGATCTATGAAGTCAAGGCCAATACGACCCTTTATTCATTTCACAAGCAGATGCGGGCGGACATGGACTTCCCTCAGGACCAGATGGTCATGTTCAAAGGGCTGGATGAGGCCGGGGCCGTTGTCGCCAGATACGGGATTTTCGACCTGGGGGCAGGCACGATAGATTCGGTGACACTGGAACAGACCCTCAAGGCCGGAGTCGTCTCTTTCGTGTATTTCTATGATACGACCAATGTCAAGAGCGTGATTGTGACTTATGAGGGCGAAGGGGAGCCGCGCCAGGATGTTGTTTATCCTCTGCTGGTGGAATCCAAAGGCCCAAATCCTTCCGATTTCGAGAACGGGTACGTGGCATACGAGGATTTGCCTGACGACAAGAAGAAGCCTCTTGCCGGATCCGGGAGTGACAGCTTCGATGACGATGATCCGGATGATGATGACGAGGATGATGATATCGATGTCGATGACGACGAGGACGGCAAGGAGATCTTCGACGAAAGCGAAGACTGATCCGTACCGTACCTTGGAACATGGCACGCAGACTTATAGTGATATTAGGCCCGACGGCTGTCGGGAAGACTGACTACAGCATACGGGAGGCTCTGAAATACGGGTCTCCCGTAATTTCTTGCGATTCCAGGCAGATATACATGGAGATGTCTGTCGGAACGGCGGTCCCTACGGAAGAGCAGCTTGCGGCGGTGAGGCATTATTTCATACACTCGCACCATGTCTGGGACCTGTATTCTGCCGGCAGGTATGAGGTGGAGGCTCTCGGGCTTGTGGAATCCCTTTTCAACCAGGGTCACGAGACGCTGGTGATGGCAGGCGGTTCGGGATTCTACATAGATGCGTTCTGCCGGGGACTTGATGATTTTCCTCCGGTGGATATGGAACTGCGCGAGTCGTTGAACCGCAGGCTTGTGGAGGAAGGTGTGGAATCCTTGCGCCTTGACCTGAAACGTCTTGACCCGGCATCCTATGCTTCAATAGACATAGCCAACGGACAGCGCGTCCTCCGTGCTCTTGAGGTCTGCCTGGCTACAGGACGTCCGTTCTCCTCTTACAAGACATCACCATCGGGCAACAGGTCATTCACAATAGAGAAAGTGGGACTGTACAGGGACAGGGAGGAGCTTTACAGGAGGATAGATGCCCGCGTGCTTGACATGCTTGATCACGGACTTGTGGATGAGGTGAAGTCATTGTCAGCCTACAGGAATCTTCCGGCTTTGCAGACTGTGGGATACAAGGAAATTTTCAGCTGTCTGGACGGTGAGATATCCATGGACGAAGCGGTACGTCTCATACAGCGCAACACAAGGCATTATGCCAAGCGCCAGATGTCATATTGGAGGAGGGACGGCAGCATACGCTGGATTGATGCGGCAGGACTGTAGCCTTTCGCAGAAAGACGTTTAAGGGGCTGTATCAAAATGAGTGTTTTGATGCAGCCCCTTAAAGGTGTGTATTCTTTCCAATGTCCCTGCGGATGTGCAGGGCGCCGGTTCCGGCCGGATCAGAAAGGCAAATCGTCTTCGACCTGCCCGTTGTCGTTGCTGCCTTCGCCGACAAATCCGTGTCCGGTACTTGCAGCCTCTGCAGGATTCGGAGAATAGTTGTTGCCGCTGCCTTCAGCGCCTGTAGGGGCGAAGCCCGTGGTGTAGTTCTCCTGTACCGGAGATTCCACCTCTATTTTCCATGCCCGGAGGTCGGTATACCATCTGTTGTTGTATTCACGGCTGTTGATGTTGAAGGATACCTTCACCTTGTCGTTGATCTGGTATTTCTCCAGTTCCTTGACCTTGTCGGCACCCCATACACTGAAGCAAGCCTGGGAAGGATAGCTACCCTCCTGGTATTCGATGATGAATTCCTGTTTGGACCATTCTCCCCTTGCAGATGTCCCGCTCTGTACTCCGAGCTTGCGGATAATCTTGCCTTCGATTTCCAAAGCCATAGTTCAGTCAGATTTTGTAGTATGATTATTTCTTGTTGTCAGCTTTCTCTTCAGGAGCTTTGCCCACCTTTACGAGCTCGACATCGAAGATGAGTGCTGAGTTTGGCTTGATAGTGCCTGCGCCGCGCATGCCGTAGCCGAGGTCTGCAGGTATGAACAGCTTGATCCTGCCGCCTTCACCGATGAGCTGGAGGCCTTCTGTCCATCCTTTGATCACACGGTTCATCTGCATGCGGACCGGATCTTTCTCAGGATCTGACGCATCGAACTCCGTGCCGTCGATCAGTGTGCCGGTGTAGTGTACATATACGGTGTCCTTCTCTCCCGGTTTCATTTCGTTTCCAGCCTCGATGATCTGGTACTGCAGGCCGCTTTCGGTCGTGATGATGCCGTCCTTCTGTGCATTTTCCTTCAGGAATGCCTCGCTGGCGGCCTTGTTGCTTTCAGCCTCGAAATCCCTGCGGGCTGAGATGAACTTGTTGAAGAGCTGGTTCATCTCGTCAGGGCTTATCTCAAGCTGTGAGTTGAATTCCGGGCTGTTCATGTTGCCCTCAGCCTTGATGAAGTCCATCATGCCCTTCTTGATCTTGGCATAGTTGAGGTCCTCGCCGAAGTTGTTGGCCTTGATGAAATACCCGAAATTCACACCTACAAGGTAGCTTACCGAATCGGTAAGAGCTGCGTCAGGAAGTGAAATGGTAGTAGTCTCGCCGTCTTTTTCCACGGTGATGCTCTTTGGAGAGCTGGTGCAGCTTGCTGCCATTGCTGCAACGACTGCAGCTGCGCTAAGGATTTTCAATGTCTTCATATAGATCTTGATTTTGTATTGTCTGTCCATGCCCCGTCTCCGGGAATTCCCGTGCCTCCGCCATATCTTCTGTCCGGATACAATTCCGCATCGGCACATCGTGCAAATATCGTAAAATTATTTCAGATTACGTTTTGTTTTATTCAAAATCATGAAAAATCGTTAAAAAATCATTCCGGGTCGGACGGCTCTCCCAGAATTCTTCTCATGTGATGTTCCATGATATGATATGCCGGTTCCGCCATTGCCCCGTGTCCATGCCCGTCGATTTCGTACAGATAGGTTTCCGTATGTCCGGCCAGCTTCATCATCCTCCACATGTAGGCGTTCTCCTCGTATCTTCCGAAAAGCTCGATGTCCCTGTCGCCCGTGATGAGCACGAGAGGAGGTGCATCATTGCGGATATGGTACAATGGCGCGTATTCATCTATCGTAGGCTGGAGATTGCCTATCCCGTTCATCTGCCTGTATGCGAAATGGCTGATCATCTGTCCGCTGAAAGGTATCAGCCCGGCTATTTCATCGGCATCAAGGCCATATCGGGCAAGCCGGCTTTTGTCCAATCCTATCATAGCCGTAAGGTAACCTCCTGCCGAGTGCCCTGCAACGAATATCTTTTTCCGGTCTCCGGCGTATTTGTGTATGTTGCCGTATACCCATGCTACAGCGGCAGCGGCGTCATCGATACATTCCTGTATCTCCACCCTGGGAAGGAGCCTGTAGTTGACGGCTACGAGTACAATTCCCTTTTCTTTCAGTTTCCACGGAAATGACTTGCTGCCCGACGTCAGGCCTCCGCCGTGAAACCATACGACGACTGGACATCCCGAGGTATCGGAGGGATAACAGATGTCCAGCCTGCATCTTTCGGTCACATAATCGTCGGCGGATTCCTTGTATGGTATGTCAGTGCAGGTAACATATTCCCGCGGAACGGCTGATACAATGCCGCATATGGCACAGGCCAGCAAGAGTAGACAGAAGCGTTTCATTTTATATCCTGTTTAATTTTAACGTCAGTTCGACGAATTATTCTGTTCAATATCAGAGATTCCGTCGAACTGACGTTACGATTTCTTCGAAATCCCTTTCCTTTTTCGTGTCACCCCTCTTAAATTCTCCCCTGCGTAGGGGAGAACTTACGCCGGACTTCGTCCTCTATAGAGGTAATTCTCTGAAATTCATTTCATTCATTTCATCGAATTCACGTTAATTTTAATGTCATTTTGACGAATTATTGTACTCTGTATCAGAGATTCCGCCGAACTGACGTTGAGGTTTCTTCGAAATCTCTTTTCCATTTTCGTATCACCCTCTTAAAGAGGGTAAACCAAATTTATAGCTGTAGTTTATGCAAACATAGGAACAGTTTCCTTATTTGCCAAGGTTTTCTGTGGCCGTCCGTATATTTTGTCCGCCGTGTCTCCGGTCTGATTGTGCTGATTGTGAAGATTGTGAAAAATATTTTGCTGTTGTGAAAAAAAGCAATAACTTTAGTTAGAAATATCCTTCTTTTTTATATGCCTATGCCTATCGATTCTAAGACACTGCATTCCAAGCTAAAGGAATTCTTCGGCTTTGATTCATTCAAGGGAGACCAGGAGAAGATAATATCTCATCTTGTGTCCGGCAAGGATGCCTTTGTTCTCATGCCTACCGGTGGCGGCAAGTCCCTGTGCTACCAGCTCCCGGCCCTTGTGATGGAGGGAACGGCCATAGTCATTTCGCCTCTTATCGCCCTGATGAAAAACCAGGTGGACGCCATAAGGGGCTTTGTCGCAGGTGATGACGGGATCGCTCATTTCCTGAACTCGTCCCTGTCCAAGACACAGATCAATGAAGTGAGAGAGGACCTGCTGTCAGGTGTGACCAAGCTGCTGTATGTGGCTCCGGAATCGCTGGGCAAGCAGGAGAATATAGATATCCTCAAGGAGATCAGGATCTCATTCTATGCCGTGGACGAGGCTCATTGTATTTCTGAGTGGGGACATGACTTCCGGCCGGAATACAGGAGGATAAGGGAGATAATAGACGGAATATGCAAGGCCCCTGTCATTGCCCTTACGGCCACAGCCACACCGAAAGTGCAGAGCGACATTCTGAAAAATCTCGGGATACAGAACGCTGCTGTCTTCAAGTCTTCCTTCAACAGACCGAACCTTTATTACGAAGTGCGGGACAAGTCGGATCCCAAGAAGGATATCATCCGGTTTATCAGGCAGAATCCGGGGAAGTCGGGCATCATCTATTGTCTGAGCCGGAAGAAAGTGGAAGAGCTGGCCGAGCTTCTCAATATCAACGGTATCAAGGCATTGCCGTATCATGCAGGACTGGATGCGAAGACCCGTGCGGAGAATCAGGACAAATTCCTGATGGAGGAGATAGATGTCATTGTCGCCACCATAGCTTTCGGTATGGGCATCGACAAGCCGGACGTACGTTTCGTCATCCATTATGACATACCCAAGAGTCTTGAGGGATATTACCAGGAGACAGGAAGGGCCGGCCGGGACGGTGGGGAAGGCAAGTGCATAGTGTACTACAGCTACAAGGATATACAGAAGCTGGAGAAATTCATGCAGGGCAAGCCTGTGTCGGAACAGGAGATCGGCAAGCAGCTCCTGCTTGAGACTGTCGCCTATGCCGAGTCGAACCAGTGCCGCAGGAAGCTTCTCCTTAATTATTTCGGTGAGGACTATCCGCAGGACAATTGCGGAGCATGCGACAACTGCCTGAATCCCAAGAAGCAGTTTGACGGACAGGAGGAGATGTCGCTTATCATCGAGCTTGTGGAATCCATGCCAGAACATTTCAAGCTGGAACATCTTGCGAACATCCTGGCAGGGGAGTCAAACGCCCTTATCAAGTCATACGAGCATGACAAGCTTGAATTTTTCGGGGCGGGCAAGGACCATTCGTTCAGGTTCTGGTGCGATATCATACATCAGGGCATCGTGCTGCATTTCCTGGAAAAGGATATAGAATCATACGGACTGATATATGTCACGGAGAAGGGAAAGGAGTTCAATGCCTCGCCTTATCCTGTCATGCTGACTGAAGAACGGCATTTCGTGGAAGGCGTGGATGATGACGAAGATGTTCCTGGAGCCGGCGCCAAGGCCGGCGGCGGAGGCGGTGACCAGGTGCTGCTGGCCATGCTCAAGGACCTGAGAGCCGACATGTCCAGGAAGCTGCATCTCCAGCCGTGGATCATTTTCGGCGATCCTGCCCTTGAGGACATGTCCATTACATACCCGGTCACGGTCGATGAACTGAAGAATTGCCAGGGAGTAGGAGAAGGCAAGGCCAGGAAATTCGGCAGGGAATTCCTGGAACTTATTGCAAAGTATGTCGATGAGAACGAGATAGAGCGTCCTGATGATTTCGTCGTGAAGTCTGTGGTGAACTCCTCTACGGCCAACAAGGTCTTTATTATCCAGGGTATAGACAGAAAACTCCCTCTGGAGGACATTGCCGGTGCCAAGGGGCTTGAGATGGACGAGCTTATAGGCGAGATAGAGACTATCGTGGCCTCCGGGACCAAACTCGACCTTGACTATTACATACGCCAGAATGTGGATGACGATGTGGTGGACGAGATATATGACTGGTTCAAGGATGAAGCGAAGTCCGATTCTGTCGAGGATGCACTGGCCGAACTGTGCCCGGACTATGACGAGACCGAAGTCCGTCTTGTCAGACTGAAATTCATGTGCGAAGTGGCGAACTGACATCTTCCGGCATGCTGGCGGGCCGTCCGGGTGTCAGTATCGTTATTCCAGTATCAGTTTCCTGTGCTCGAAATGGGCCAGGCGTGTGAAGCCGCATGAGCGGGCGAACTCCGCATATTCGCGGAATTTGTCACCGACTCTCTCCGGATTGTGGGAATCGGAGCCGAGACTTATGGCCTCTCCTCCAAGTTCCTTGAACCGGAGGAGGATGTCCCTGTCCAGGACAGGTGTGCGCCCGTGGTAGTCCTGATATGTCTTTGTGTTGATTTCCAATGCCTTTCCGTTCTCTGCGAGATATTTCAGGATACTGTCAAAGATATCCGGGAAGTCTTTGTAGAATATGCTGCACTGAGGGTAGAGGGCATATCTCGCCACATAGTCGAAATGTCCCATGACATCGAAGTCGGCAAGCCAGGTCATCTCAATGTATATGGTTTCCAGATAATGCCCGTAGGCGGTTTTCCAGTCTTTCCCCTTGTAGTACCCTCCCCAGAAAGGGTCAGTGTCGTCAAGATAGTGTACAGAAGCTGTCACCTGGTCGAAGTCGTTTGCGGCAAGCAGGCTTCTGATCTGCTCCCTGCATCTTTCCTGAAGCCCTATCTCGATGCCTTTCAGGACCGATATACCGGGAAGGAGTTCCTGTACACGACTGATTTCGGCCTGCTGTGCCTGTATGTCGAACTGTTCCGGGACAAGATGCTCGTAGGCGGCCTTCATTGCGGGAACGAAAAAGTCGCAGTGGTCTGTGAAGCAGATGCCGCGCAGACCGGCTGCCGCGGCTGCCCGTGCGGAACTTTCTACTGAAGCCAGTTTCCCGTCGAAGGAGAACTGGCTGTGGTTGTGGTTGTCATACAGGTTTGTCATATTCCCTTTATCATATTTCATGGTCTGCATTGCGTACGGAGCCTTCAACGCAGGGATGTCAGCTCAGTCCGTCTATCTGGCCGCCAACTATGTCGATGTGGAGGGCCTGAGGCTCTTTCGGAAGTCCGGGCATCCTGATGATATCACCAGCTATGGCCACTATCATTTCAGCTCCGGTATTGATGATTATATCCTTGATCTCGAAGTTGAATCCGGACGGTGCGCCGTATCTTTTCGGGTCCTGCGAGAAGGAATACTGGGTCTTGGCTATGCATACGGGGAAGCCCGAGAGTCCGAGCTGTTCTATCCGCGCTATCTGTTTGCGGCTTGCGGCACTGAAAGTGACCGAGCCGGCCCCGTAGATCTTTTCGGCCACGGCCGTGATCTTCTCTGCCGTCCCTGCCTCGTCGGGGTATGTGAACCGGAGCGGGCCGGAAGGGTCTTTCTCTATGATTTCCGTCACTTTAGCGGCAAGATCCACCGCTCCTTCGCCTCCGTGGGCATAAGCGTCGTTGATGGCGAAGTATACGCCTTTTTCCCTGCAGTGTTCCTCTACTATCCTGATTTCATCTTCAGTGTCGGACGCGAATTTGTTGAAGCACACCATTACGGTCTGGCCGAAGGCCTTCAGATTGCTTATGTGCCTGTCAAGATTTGCGAATCCCCTCCTTACACCTTCTGCATTCGGCTCCTTTATCTTTTCGAGAGGTACATTGCCGTGCATTTTCAGACCCTGCAGTGTAGCCACAATGAGGGTGAGTTTCGGGCAGAGCCCGCTTTTGCGGCATTTGATGTTCAGGAATTTCTCCGCACCGAGGTCTGCGCCGAATCCCGCCTCCGTGATGACATAGTCGGCGAATGTCATCGCTTCCTTGGTGGCAAGTATGGAATTGCATCCGTGTGCGATGTTGGCGAACGGCCCTCCGTGGACGATGGCTGCAGACCCCTCCGTGGTCTGGACGAGGTTCGGCTTGATGGCATCCGCCATCAGCGCAGCCATCGCCCCTGCCACACCCAGGTCGTTCACCGTGAACGGGCTGCCGTCGAAGCGGTATCCGAGCGTGATGTTCCCTATCCTCCTCTTGACATCTTCCAGGTCCTTTGACAGGCAGAGTATGGCCATGATCTCGGAAGCCGGGGTGATATCGAAACCTGACTCCTGCACAATACCGTTTGTCCTCGGCCCAAGCCCTGTGACAATGCTGCGCAGAGACCTGTCGTTCACGTCAAGCACCCTTTTCCATACGATCTCCTTCAGTGCGGCCCCTTCGGCCTGGTGCTGGTACAGCCAGTTGTCCAGCAATGCGGTTATCATGTTGTGCGTGGATGTCACTGCATGGAAGTCCCCGGTAAAGTGCAGGTTGATCTTCTCCATGGGAAGCACCTGCGCGTAGCCCCCTCCGGCAGCGCCTCCCTTCATGCCGAAACATGGCCCCAGGGACGGTTCCCTGAGTGCCACCACGGCCTTTTTTCCGATTTTCTGCATCCCGAGAGCAAGTCCTATCGACGCTGTTGTCTTGCCGATGCCGGCCTTTGTGGCAGTGATGGCTGTCACAAGAATCAGGTTGCTCTTCCTTACCTTCTCTTCATCGATGAGCTCTACAGGTATCTTGGCCATGTAGTGCCCGTACTGCTCGATTTCATCTTCCGGAATGCCGATGCCTGCGGCGACATCGGTGATTTTCTTCATCCTGACGCTTCTTGCTATTTCTATATCTGACTTCATGTGAAATGTTTTATGACCGACTCAGCTGCCAGCCTGCATGCACCGTGTGCAAATGTTCGGCTGGGACGGCGCGAAATTAACAAAATTATTTCTATTTTTGCACTTGTTGCCCTGGAGGGCGGCACTGTTTTTTAAGTTTCCATGCACGGGCCGCATGCGGCTCCGGCACATATTTCATTTGTCATGATAACATTCGGTTTCAGAAATAAGTTCAGCGGCTGGGCAAGGGCAGCCCTGGCCATACTGATCGGCTGCATCCTCGTGATCAAGCCGGGGACTTCCCTTATTTTCCTGGTCAAGGTGCTTGCCTCGGTCATGATTGCATCCGGGCTCGTGTCCCTGGTCTATGGCATAGTCAACAGACGTAACGGCGGGCTCGGCCTGCTTGTGTTCAACACTGTAGTCGACCTGGTGATCGGAGTCCTGCTCTTCGTGTTCCCGGAGGCAGTGGCAAGTTTCGTCATCATTGTGATAGGAGTAGCCCTTCTGGTCTTCGGTATCTTCCAGATTGCCGCCATGATCAGCGCAGCCTCCTTTGTAAGTGTCACGGCCTGGTCATTCCTGCTTCCCGTGATCTGTGCAGGTGGCGGGGTCCTGCTCCTTTTCAGGCCTTTTGATGCGGCCTCTACAATGACGCTTATTGCCGGCATCGCCATTCTCATATACGGACTTTCCGAACTGTTCGCTTCATGGAAGATGACCAGGGCGATACACGAGTACGACATCCGGTTCCCGTCATCAGGGAAGAAGGGCGGTCCTGACATGGATTTCTCAGACGCCAAGGATGCGGAATTCGAGAAGGCAGGACAGGATAAGGAGTAACGGATGATCCCTCGGGAGACAGTAGACAAAATATTGGATTCCGCCCGGATCGAGGATGTCGTGGGTGACTTCGTCTCTCTCAAGAGGCGGGGAGCCAATTTCATTGCATGCTGCCCGTTCCACAACGAGAAGACTCCTTCATTCTATGTCTCTCCCGCCAAGGGGATATTCAAATGTTTCGGCTGCGGCAAGTCGGGAACTGCCGTAGGCTTCGTGATGGAGCATGAGGGGCTGACCTATGTCGAGGCCCTGAAGTTCCTTGCCAGGAAATACCATATCGAAGTAGTCGAGAAAGAGGAGACTGCGGAAGAGATAGCCAGCCGCCAGCGCAGCGAAAGCCTGTACCTTGTCTCCGAGTTTGCCGGGAAGTTCTTCAGGGACAGTCTTATGTCGGAGACAGGGCGGGTAGGATACGCGTATTTCAGGACGAGAGGGCTGGAAGATGCCACGATAGAGAAATTCGGGCTGGGATGGGCTCCGGCGGCACGCACTGCGCTTTACGACGAGGCACGCAAGGCCGGTTACAAGGAGGAATTCCTGATTGATACCGGATTATGCTACAGACGCGATGACGGCAAGGTGGCGGACCGTTTCTATGACAGGGTGATGTTCCCGATCCATTCTCCGTCGGGCAGGATAATAGCCTTCGGAGGCAGGACTCTGAGGTCTGACAAGACAGTCGCCAAATATGTGAATTCTCCCGAGACTGAGATTTATGTCAAGAGCCGCTCCCTCTACGGGATATGGTTTGCGAGAAACGAGATCGTGCGCCGGGACAGGTGCATCCTTGTAGAGGGTTATCTGGATGTGATATCCATGCATCAGCTCGGAATCCGCAATGTGGTGGCTTCGAGCGGAACATCCCTTACTGTCGAGCAGATCAGGCTCATCAGGAAGTATTCACAGAACGTGACCATAATATATGACGGTGACAGTGCCGGCATCAAGGCGGCCCTCAGAGGTATCAACCTTGTCCTCAAGGAAGGACTCAACGTGAAGGTGGTGCTTCTCCCGGACGGTGATGACCCGGATTCCTTTTCCCGGAAGCATACCCTGGAAGAGGTGGAGGCCTTCCTGAAAAGCCATGAGCAGGACTTTATAGGCTTCAAGTCCGATATCCTTCTAGACGAGGCCGGTGACGACCCTCTAAAAAAGGCGGAACTGATCAACGACATAGCGGATACGGTGGCCATGATTCCTGATCCGGTGAAACGGTCGGTGTACGTTGATACCTGCAGCGAAAGGTTCAACATATCGACGCGGATACTGTTCGAGAGGATAAGGCGGACGCGCGAGGACATGCTTCTGGAGGAACGGAGGCAGGAAGAGATCCGGCGCCGCAGGGAAACGGCGGGGCTGGAGGCAGCCAATGATGTGCCGGACAGCCATGTGACGGTGTCCGAGCCGGCTGTCCAGACAGAGCCTGTATCCCTCGAAGACCCTTTTCTCGCACCGTGTGAGAAGGAGCTGTTGGGATTTATACTTGAGAACGGACAGACCCCGCTTGAGTTCGACAGGGATTCTGAATATTATATCCCTGACGACAGGCCGGATACGGTGGCGGAATTCATAGACAACTGGCTTTCACAGGATGCCGTGGAATTCTCCAATACCGCATACAGGAAGATCTATGACCTGTATTTCGGGCTGTATGACCAGGGACTTGCGCAGACCCAGATACAGTCCAGGCTCATGAACAGCCAGGATCCGGATGTGGCTGCCGTGACCACCGACATACTTGTGGACAAATATATACTTACGGTAGACAATTATAGGAGGGCATTGACATCTGTTGCCACACAATTGATTATCTTTGTACCCAGATCCTTGCTTGCCTATCAGGGCCGACGGCTGGACAAGATGACCAGGGAGCTTTCCCTGAGTCTCGCGTCTTCCCCTGATCCTGACGAGCAGGTTCAAATCCTGGGCAGGATGAATGCGCTGAACAAGGCCAGGGCACTTATAAACAACAAGCTCGGCAGAGTGTAGCGGCAGGGTCCGTTTGCCTGAATTGTTTTAACGTGAATTCGATGAAATGAATGGAATGAATTTAAGAATTTAAGAGGGGTGACACGAAAATGGAAAAGAGATTTCGAAGAAGTCGTAACGTCAGTTCGACGGAATCTCGGATATTGAACAGAATAATTTGTCGAACTGACGTTGTTTTATGATATTATAACGGGGATCCTTATTATGAGTGTAAATTACAAGAGGACTTTGGTCACATGTGCGCTTCCGTACGCCAACGGACCGGTACATATAGGACATCTTGCCGGTGTGTATGTCCCGGCCGACATATATGTCAGATATCTCAGGATGAAAGGGGAGGATGTGCTTTTCATCTGCGGCTCCGACGAGCACGGCGTGCCTATCACCATCAAGGCAAAGAAGCAGGGCTGTACGCCTCAGGATGTCGTGGACAAATATCACGGTATCATCAGGAAGTCATTTGCCGGTTTCGGAATCAATTTCGACATCTATTCCCGCACCACTTCTGCGGTGCATCACAGGAATGCCTCGGAATTCTTCAGGAAACTCTATGATGAAGGCAAGTTCATCGAGAAGGAGAGCGAGCAGTATTACGACGAGGAGGCGAAGACTTTCCTTGCAGACAGGTATATAGTGGGCACATGCCCGAAATGCGGCAATGAAGGAGCATACGGGGACCAGTGCGAGAAATGCGGCAGCACGCTCAGTCCTGACGAGCTGATAAACCCGAGATCTGCATTGAGCGGAGGCAAGCTCGTGAAGAAGAGTACAAAACACTGGTATCTGCCGCTGGACCGCTACGAGCCGTGGCTAAGGGAGTGGATTCTCGAAAATCACAAGGAATGGAAAACCAACGTCTACGGCCAGTGCAAGTCATGGCTTGATGCAGGGCTGCAGCCGCGTGCCGTGAGCCGTGACCTTGACTGGGGCGTGCCTGTGCCTGTGGAAGGCGCTGACGGCAAGGTGCTCTATGTATGGTTCGATGCGCCTATCGGCTATATTTCCAATACGATGGAGCTTCTGCCGGAAAGCTGGGAGAAATGGTGGAAGTCACAGGACACCAAGCTGGTGCACTTTATCGGGAAAGACAATATCGTTTTCCACTGCATCGTCTTCCCTTCCATGCTGAAGGCCTACGGCCAATATATCCTTCCTGACAATGTGCCAGCCAACGAGTTTCTCAACCTCGAGGGTGACAAGATATCCACATCCCACGACTGGGCGGTGTGGCTCAACGAGTATCTTGAGGAATTTCCGGGACAGGAGGATGTGCTCAGGTATGTGCTCTGCGCCAATGCCCCCGAGACCAAGGACAATGACTATACGTGGAAGGATTTCCAGGCCCGCAACAACAATGAACTTGTGGCCATATTCGGCAATTTCGTGAACCGGGCCGTAGTCCTGACCCACAAATATTTCGGAGGCAGGGTCCCGGGCAATCCGAAGCCTGAACCGATCGATGCCGAAACTCTCGGCCAGATTCCTGCACTGAAAAAATCCGTGGAGGAGAACATAGAGAACTACAAGTTCCGTGAGGCTCTGAAAGATGCCATGAACATTGCCCGTATCGGGAACAAGTATCTGACGGATACCGAACCGTGGAAGGTGGCCAAGACAGATATGGACAGGGCAGCATCCATTCTGAACGTGTCATTGCAGATATGCGCAGACCTTGCGATAGTATTCGAGCCGTTCCTGCCATTCTCGGCAGGGAAGCTGAGGAATATCCTGAATGTCGGCATAAATGCAGGTGTGGACCACAGGGCAGGGGATCCTGGATGCACCGGAGAGAACCTTTTCAAGGACGGGGAGGCTGCTGCGCTCCATACAGAGCCGTACGGCGCTTCTTCCGCATCCTGCGGGGACGGACTGCCTGTGCTTTCATGGCAGGATCTCGGCCGCCAGGACATACTTCCTGAAGGACATCAGCTCGGTGAAGCTGTCCTGCTGTTCAGCAAGATCGAGGACAGTGTCGTGGAGAATCAGGTGCACAGACTTGAGGAGAAGAAAGCTGCAAGGGAAGCTGCTGCGGCAGCCCAGGCACCGGTGTCACCGCAGAAGCCTGAGTGTACTTTCGATGAGTTCGGCAAGATGGACATCAGGACCGCTACCGTGCTTGAGGCGGAACGTGTACCTAAGACCGACAAACTTCTTAAGCTTACCATAGATACAGGTATCGACAGACGTACGATAGTGTCCGGCATAGCCGAATATTATACTCCGGAGCAGATGCTCGGAAAGCAGATATGCATCCTCGCCAATCTCCAGCCACGCAAGATACGCGGCATAGAGTCCAAAGGCATGATACTTATGGCAAGGCAGCCTGACGGCAAGATGCGTTTCATCACTCCTGAAGAGACACTCTGCAACGGCTCTGAAATAGGTTGACATGGATATAAGGTACAACTGCAGTCTTTTGCAGCACAATACATTCGGCATGGATGTATCCTGCGCGTGCTTCGTCAGCTACGGAAGTGCGGAGGAACTCGCCGGCTTTTTTTCGGCAGGGAGGCAGTTCTCCCTGCCGAAACCTTTCCTCCATATAGGGAGAGGCAGCAACCTTCTCTTCACCGGAGATTTTCCGGGGACTGTCTTCCATTCTGATATCAGGTTTGTCAGGGAGCTTCCCGGGAAAGACGGGAAGGTCCGCATAGAGGTCGGGGCTGGCACTGCATGGGATGATGTCTGCGGATGGTGTGCCGGACATGGACTGTGGGGAACCGAAAATCTGTCTGGAATACCGGGGGAGACAGGCGCTGCCGCTGTCCAGAACATTGGGGCTTACGGAGTGGAATTCAAGGATATTGTCTCCGGAGTATGCTGTTTCGATGCGGTGACATGTTCATTGAAGACAATAAGGAAGGATGATTGTCATTACGGATACAGGGATTCTGTTTTCAAGCAGTCTGCCAAGGGACGTTATGTCGTCACATCCGTCATACTGGAGCTGTCTCCGGATGCCGGTCCGGTCCTGGATTACGGACATGTGCGTGCCGCTGTGGACAAGCGGATGCAGGAGATGCCGGAGACAACGCTTTCTCCAGGTCTTGTAAGGTCAGTAATCCTTGATATAAGGAATTCCAAGCTGCCTGATCCGTCGGAGACCGGCAATGCGGGAAGCTTTTTCAAGAATCCGGTCGTGCCGAGGTCATCCTTCGGAAGGGTGGAGAATTATGCCCGCTCCAAATACGGGCCGGAATATGTCGTGCCTCATTATGATGCCGGATCAGGATTTGTCAAGATACCGGCCGCATGGCTTATAGAGCAGTGCGGATGGAAGGGATACAGTGCCGGAAATGCCGGAGTTTACGCGAAGCAGCCGCTTGTCCTTGTGAATCTTACCGGGAAAGCCCGTCCGGAAGAGATCATTGCCCTTGAAAAAAAGATAACGGCCTCTGTCCTGGATATTTTCGGGATAACGCTTATTCCGGAGGTGGAGCATATCTGAGGCCTGTTACATGTGCTGGGACCTGGATTTGTCCGTATTCAGGAAAAGTCCGCAACAAGGTCCGACAGGATCCCGGCCAGCAGTAAAACAACAAGTCGGACTGCCGTTGGTCTGAAAATGAGCTCGTTCGTAATAGAGGGCGGCTACAAGCTATCGGGAACGATACGGCCGCAGGGTGCCAAGAATGAGGCGCTTGAAGTGATATGTGCTGTCCTTCTGACACGGGAGGAAGTCATCATCTCCAATATACCGGAAATCCTGGATGTACGGAATCTTATACTTCTGCTGGAGGGTATGGGGGTGAAGGTGAAACGTCTTGACAAGGGGAAATATTCCTTCCAGGCAGACGATATAGACGCCTCTTATGTGGAAAGCACCGAATTTGTACGCAAATGTGCCGCGCTGAGAGGGTCCGTGATGATATCAGGCCCGTTGCTCGCAAGGCTGGGACATGCGTATTTCCCGAAGCCTGGCGGTGACAAGATCGGCCGCCGCAGGGTAGATACCCATATTGCCGGCATGACAAGCCTCGGGGCTTCGCTCCATTATGACCAGCAGAAGAAGGCCTATTATCTTCATATTCCTGCAGGGACGAGACTGAAAGGCTCATACATGCTTCTTGACGAGGCTTCTGTCACAGGTACCGCGAACATACTGATGGCATCAGTGCTGTCAGAGGGTAGGACCGTGATCTACAACGCTGCATGCGAGCCATATATCCAGCAGCTGAGCAGGATGCTTGTGCGCATGGGGGCGAAGATCGACGGCATCGGCTCCAATCTTCTGACCATCACAGGCGTGGATGCCCTCGGAGGGACAGAGCACACCATACTCCCCGACATGATAGAGGTGGGCAGCTTCATCGGCATGGCTGCCATGAACAGGAGTGCTATCACCATCAGGGATGTGTCCTATGAGAATCTTGGCATCATACCGGAGTCTTTCCGCAGGCTCGGTGTGAATCTGGAGCAGCGCGGGGATGATATTTTCGTGCCGGAACAGGAAAGTTATGTGATAGAATCGTTCCTCGATGGTTCTATAATGACCATTGCCGACGCACCGTGGCCGGGACTTACCCCTGACCTCCTGAGCGTGATGCTCGTGGTGGCTACGCAGTGCAGGGGAAGCGTGCTCATACATCAGAAGATGTTCGAGAGCCGTCTTTTCTTCGTGGACCATCTTATTGACATGGGTGCACAGATTCTGTTGTGCGACCCGCACAGGGCTGTGGTCATAGGGCATGACCACAAGTTCCAGCTCAGGGCCAACAATATGCTGTCTCCTGATATCCGCGCAGGAATCGCCCTGCTGATAGCGGCCATGTCCGCCAAGGGGACGAGTGTCATCGGCAACATAGAGCAGATAGACCGCGGCTACGAGGACATTGACCTGCGTCTGAATGCCCTTGGTGCCCACATTTCCCGCGGCTGACGATTTTCAATAATCCGGCTGTCTTTTCACTTCCCGAAAGGCTCTTTCAGCCCTTATTTCATTTTTCGAAAGGTATTCCGGGTATTTTCCTGATTAAATTCAGCCCGTCCCTGACAGGGATGATGACAGATTCCACGCGCGGGTCCTGTGCCGCCATGTCATTGAACTCAGCTATTCCGAGTGTCTGTCTGTCCTGCGGCACAGGGCTTTGGTACACCTTGCCGTCCCAGAGCACGTTGTCAGCCAGAATGTAACCTCCGGGCTTCACAATGTCGAATACAAGCCTGTAATAGTCAGGATATTCCCTCTTGTTGGCATCGATGTATGCCATGTCGTACGCAGGTCTTGTCCCTTCTTCGAGAATCTCTTTCCGCAGGACAGCCAGTGTCTCCCTGGCATCTCCGATCATGAGGTTGGCTTTATCTGAGACTCCGGCTCTGGCAAAGCCTTCGAGAATGAGGTCTTCCAGTTCGTCATTTATCTCAAGAGTATCGAGATGTCCGTCTTCCGGCAATGCCATGGCAAGGCATACGGCCGAATATCCTGTGAAGGTCCCTATTTCCAGAATCCGTTTCGGGGCGAGGGCTGCTGCAAGCATCTTGATGAACCTGCCCTGGACAGGCCCGGTCAGCATCCGCGCATGGTTGGTCCTGATATGCGTCTGTCTTTCAATCCATTCCAGAGCTTCTGTCTGTGGCGTGGAATGTTCAGTCAAGTATTTGTAAAGATTGTCCATAGTCCGATTCCTCTCCGGCTGTCATGCCGGCCTTGATTCGTGAGCGTGTATTCTACAGGAACACGAGCTTGCTCAGGTGTTCGCGGTCGAATATTTTTCTTGCGGCTTCCCTTATGTCTTCTGCCGTGACAGCCCCGATCCTTTCCCTTGTGGATTCGTCCGACAACACGGATCCGTATGCCAGCAGGCTCTTTCCCATCGCCAGGCACTGGGTCTCCCCGTTGTCTGAGCTGATGGCCATCTGGCCCAGGAACTGTTTTTTGGCCGCCGCAAGCTTCGTTGCAGAGAGAAGTCCGTCCTGGAGCTTGCTTATCTCCCTGGCTGTCACTTCCAGACATTTGTCCAGGTTGTCCTTGTCGCATCCGAGACAAATGGCTACAATGCCGCAGTCAGAATATTGAGTGTATGTGCATTCCACGCCATAGACCCAGCCGTTTTTCTCCCTGAGCTTGTAGTTCAGTATGGAGTTGTTCGCCGGGCCTCCGAGGATGTTGCTCATGACAATGGCGGCTATTCTCTCCTTTTCATATAATGAGGGGCCGACATTCCCCAGGATGCAGTTGGCCTGGTGATTCCGTTTGTTCACCGTCTTGTCGAACCTTGCAGGGGACAGGCGGCATGCGTCAGTACGGATCTCTTCCGCAGTGCAGGCCTTGCCGTCATCTTCCACGGGACCTGTTCCGAACCATTTGGCTGCGAGTTTCCCCACGAATTTCTCCATTTTCTCCTCATCCATGCCGGCGACTATGCTGAATGCCATACGTCCGGGTATGAATTTCTCCCTGACGAACTTCAGCAATTCTTCTCTCGTGATCTTCCTGACTGAAGCCACGGTACCCAGTATGGGTGAGGACAATGGATGTCCGGCGAAGAGCATTTCTTCGAACTTGTCATAGATGTCTTCGGCCGGGGAATCCTTGTAGGAATTGATTTCGTCGGCCACAACTCCTTTTTCTACGCTTATCTCCGTTTCCGGGAATATGGGGGATGTCGCCAGCTCGAAGAGCAGGTCGGACGCCTTGGGCAGGTCTTCTTTCAGGACAGTGGCATGCAGCACTATTTCTTCTTTTGTAGTGTATGCATTGAGCTCGCCTCCGAGTCTGTCCAGGTATCCGTTTATCACCGAGGCGCTTTTCCGCGCCGTACCCTTGAATATGGTATGTTCGGTGAAATGGGCGATTCCTGGGCTGTACCCTTCCTCATCCCTTGTACCGCATTTGATGCTCAGGGCGCAATAGGCCACTGCAGAGCCGCTTTTCTTCACTGCGTATCTCAGTCCGCAGCCAGTCTTTCCGTATATCATCTGAGTGCAGCAATCCTTATCTGTCGGCTATCCTGTCAAGGTCCTCAATGAGGAAGCCCGGACCGTTGTGCCTGGAAATCTTGTGTCGTCTGTAATAGTAAAGCTTGTGGGTCTGGGCGTCTATCAGCATCTTGTAGCAGTATGACCCTGCCGCCCGGTCTGACGGATAGACGGTGAAGCTCACAAGTGCGTTTGGCGTATTGTCAAGCATCATCTCGTCAGCGGTGTCCGTGTCGGTGACGATGATGCCCTTGGATTCGAATTCCTTCATCACATCAGGGGTGAGTCCTGATGAAAGGTCATCTTCCGCCATGATTATATCCTTGTTTTCCGCCTCCATGATGTTCTCGTTGTATCCCGAAAGTCCGGAATAGCCGGCTACGTCAGTCTCCATGGACCTTAGTATATGATCCTGTATGATGTCGAGTATTGCAGGCATGAATATGAACTCCCTGCCGGACGGATCTTCCGCGGACATCAGCGGCACTGTCACCACATCGAGCATCTTGCTGATGCCTTTCTCTGCGTCCGGACCGCCTTTCATTACGGAAAGCATGCTCAGGCCCGGCCTGGATTCTTTGCGGTACTGTCCTTTTACGACCATCAGGAAATAATAGCTGTCATCCGTTTTCAGTGACTGGAACTCTTCGAGTGAGCAGAATTCGAAAGGAGATATCCTCCATCGGCTCATTATTTCATCCTTGAAGGACTGGTCGAAGAAAAAATTCCCCGTCATCACGACTTTTGTTGTCTTCTCGGTGAAATCCTCTATTTTCACTTTCTTGGTATCGATCTGTACCTGTGCGGACATCATCACAGGGATGATGACTGCCGCGGCCAATAAAAGTATTTTTCTCATCATTATTGAATATTTCAATGTGGGCCGATACAAAAATTTCGCCCCATTTTCGTTTTTCACGCCGTAAATTTACAAAATAATACTTACTTTTGTATGATACACGTGAATCCCGACAGAATAAGGGATTCTTGTCTTCATGAAGCGCAGTATATGTCAGAATATGTAGTGTCAGCCAGAAAATACCGTCCCGACAGCTTTGAATCGCTTGTCGGACAGGAAAATATAGCAAGGACCCTTAAGAACTCCATCAAGAGGGGCCAGTTGGCTCATGCCTATCTGTTCTGCGGTCCGCGCGGAGTCGGCAAGACAAGTACGGCAAGGATTTTCGCCAAGACCATCAACTGCGCCGATCCCGGTCCTGACATGGAACCGTGCGGCAAATGCGAATCTTGTCTGTCTTTTGCCGAAGGCAGGTCCTACTGCATTCACGAGCTTGATGCCGCATCCAACAACGGTGTAGATGACATCAAGGCTCTCATAGACCAGGTACGCATTCCTCCGCAGACGGGAAAGTACAGCGTCTATATCATAGACGAGGTGCACATGCTCAGTTCTGCTGCATTCAATGCGTTCCTCAAGACGCTGGAGGAGCCTCCTGCATACGCCATCTTCATACTTGCCACCACGGAGAAGCACAAGATACTTCCTACCATACTGTCACGCTGCCAGACATACGATTTCAACAGGATCACTGTCGATGGCATCGTCGGCAACCTGAAGGCCATTGCAGGGAAAGAAGGCATATCCATAGATGACGAATCACTCCATGTGATAGCCATGAAGGCCGACGGGGCGATGCGGGATGCGCTTACCATCTTTGACCAGACAGTCGCATTCTGCGGCAGGGAAGTGAAGTATGCCGAGGTCATCAAGAATCTGAATGTCCTCGATTATGAATACTCTTTCTCGCTTACCGATGCTTTCCTTGCCGGAGACTACAAGTCTGCATTCCTGAAGTTCGACGAGATCCTGTCCAAGGGATTCAATGCGCTGCATTTCGTTTCCGCACTGAGTTCCCATTTCAGGGATCTTCTTGTGAGCAGGACATCCGGGCTTGAGGCTCTGCTGGATCTGCCGGAATCGCTCAAACTGCGTTATCGGGAGCAGTCGGCCCGCTGCCCGCTTCCGTTCATCTATGAAGCCATGAATATTACGGTACAGTGCGAGTCTGCATATCGGTCGAGCATCAATCCGCGGTTTCTCATAGAGCTGACATTGATGAAGCTGAGCACACTGATGTCAAGGCTTTCGGGCCAGCCGGTGCTTGGCGGGGTCCAGGCTGCAGCACAGCCTTCTGTTCAGTCTTCTGTCCAGCCTCCTGTCCAGCCTCCTATCCAGTCTTCTGCAGTGTCTTCCACAGTGTCGTCGGCAGCCTCTTCAAGGGAGCAGGCGCAGGATGCGCCACGCACTCATTCTGCTCCCACGCCACAAGCTCCGGACAACAGTGCAGTTTCCAGGGAGGAAAGCCGTCCGGCCGTAACGGAACAGTCTGCGGCACCGGATGATGCCGGGAACCTCACCCCGCCGAAGCCGAGACGCGTAAGGACAGGGAAGTCCCCTGCATTGTCTTTGAATTCCATTATAGGGCAGGAACGGCACGATGATGTGCAAGAGGTGAAATCATCTGGGACAGAACATGTCACGGACGAAGAACTCAAGGCGAAATGGCCTGAACTTGCGGCATTGTATGCCTCCAAGCCGAGACTGAGCAGCACTCTCAGTTCCGCAAGCATTGAGGTGTCCGAAGAGAACGGCACAAGGTGGGTGACATTCAAGGTGCTGAACAAGGCCCAGAAGGAATGGGTCGAGACCAAGCTTCTCCATGAGCTGGAGGGCAAGTTCAAGCAGATCACAGGGGCGTCTGACATAAAGCTCAGGGTGGACATCGCTCCCGACGAGGAACGTCCGCAGGTGAACTACATGCCCAGCGAGAAACTGAACGACCTTATGTCCAGAAATGATGAAGTCCGCAGCCTGGTCTCTGATTTCGGACTTGACCTCAAATGAGAAATATCGTTAAACAGGGTGTTTTATGAAACTACGTTGCGAGAATCTTGTCAAGAAATATGGCGTCAGGACTGTCGTCAAGGGCGTGTCGATGGAAGTGGAACAAGGGGAGATTGTCGGCTTCCTCGGACCCAACGGTGCGGGCAAGACCACGAGCTTTTATATGATCACCGGCCTGATTGTCCCGAATGCGGGCAAGATTTATCTTGACGATGAGGATATTACCGGGCTGCCGATGTATAAGCGTGCCCAGAAAGGTGTCGGCTATCTTGCCCAGGAGGCATCCGTATTCAGAAGGATGTCGGTGGAGAACAATATCCTTTCGGTCATGGAGATGTCATCCTTTACCAAGGAGGAGCGGAAGGAACGTCTGGAGTCCCTGATAGACGAATTCAATCTGCACAAGGTGCGCAAGAGTCTCGGCATACAGCTTTCCGGTGGAGAGAGACGCCGCTGCGAAATAGCCCGTGCGCTGGCCATAGACCCCAAGTTCATCCTGCTTGACGAACCGTTCGCCGGTGTGGACCCTATTGCAGTCGAGGATATACAGCACATCATAGCCAAGCTGAAATACAAGAATATAGGTGTCATCATCACCGACCATAACGTCGGGGAGACACTGGCCATCATCGACAGGGCATATCTGCTCTATGAAGGCAACATTCTGCAGAGCGGCACACCTGAGGAGCTGGCTGCCGACGAGGAAGTCAGGACGAAATATCTCGGTTCTACATTTGTGCTCAAGCGTTCCGCAGCGGTGAAATAAGCCTGTCCGGAGAGCCGGCGGGACTATACGGAAAACGGGCGGACTGAAATATTTCGGTCCGCCCGTTTTCCGCAGATATGGGAAATCCTTTCGGAATATCCCGTCTCCTTATTTCACGCGTTCTCCGTATGAACGGTCAGTAGTGTTCACCCGTATCTTCTCTCCCTGGTTGATGAAGAGAGGCACCATGATTGTGGCTCCGGTTTCGAGGGTAGCTTCCTTCATGGCACTTGTGGAGGCTGTATCACCCTTTACTGCAGGCTCGGTGTAGGTCACTTCAAGCTCTACATAAGTCGGAAGCTCGCATGTCAGACACCTTTCCTCGTCGGCAAGGAACATCATCTCTACATGCTGTCCTTCCTTCATGAGGTCGGCATTCTCTACCAGGTTGCTGTCAAGGTGAATCTGCTCGAATGTCTCTTCATGCATGAAGTTATATCCGTCTTCGTCCTTGTAGAGGAACTGGTATGGACGCCTTTCCACGTTTATAGTCTCGATCTTGGCACCTGCTGTGAAAGTGTTCTCAAGGATACGTCCGTTCTCCAGATTGCGGAGTTTCGTCTTTACGAAAGCAGGACCTTTCCCCGGTTTGACATGCTGGAACCATACGATTGAGCATGGTTTCCCGTTGTAATTGATGTAAAGGCCGTTCTTGAAATCAGCTGTTGTTGCCATATATGTTTTACTTTTAATGGATTATTCCGGAATTGCGGCTGCAAAAATATAAAAATGGATTGTTTCCGCCAAATTTTTATGTCCTGGGCCTGTCCTGGGCTGTCCTGACCATTCCTGACCATTCTCCGGTCACTCTTCCGAGTTGAATGCGAGGATTCTGTTCGCTATGTCTTCCAGAAGCCATTTCGGTGTCGAGGCAGCTCCGCATACCCCTACCTTGTCATCTTCCCTGAACCATTCCTTGCGCAGTTCGTCAGGTGTTTCTATATGGTATGTGCGTATGTTGAGGGACTTGCACCTGTCGCACAGAACCTTTCCGTTCGAACTTGCCTTCCCGGATACGAAAATCAGGATATCATGTGCTATGGCGAATTTCGAAAGCTTGGCATGCCGTGTCGCCACCTGTGAGCAGATGGTATTGTGTACCGTAAGTAGCCCCCTGCCGGAAAAACGCTGCATCGGCAGTTCGTTGGCTTTCGCCATCAGTTCTTCAAGACGGGAACAGATGGCGGCATACTCCGCCGGGTTCTTGGTGGTTTGGGAGAATATCTCTATGTGCTTTTTCAGGTCTACCCGGCCGTCTGCTATGGCATCTTCCAGCATCCTGAGGTTCTCTACCACTATGGCATTGCCTTCCGCCTGCCCTACAAGACCCAGCACTTCAGCATGTCCTATTTTCCCGAAAATTATGATCTGTCCGTCAATGCTTCCGTCCTTTATTCCGGAGTATGCCTCACGTATGCTTTCCTGGAGCTTGAGCACAACCGGACATGTGCAGTCTATTATATTGAAATGTACCTGCCTGGCTTTGGCGTATGTGGACGGCGGCTCGCCGTGTGCCCTTATCAGCAGGGTCTCCCCATGGGCATCCTGCATATCTTCAAGGTCTTCCTTGTCTATGGTTACAAGGCCTTTGGCTTCGAGCCTTGACAGCTCCGCGTCATTGTGTACGATAGAGCCCAACGAATACAGCCTGCCTTCCGGCCCGTCAAGCTGTTCCTCCGCCTTTCTGATCGCCCTTGTGACTCCGGCACAGAATCCTGAATTCGCGTCAATGTCAACAGTCAGTTTCATAGTCTACCGATAACTATCAGATCAAACCAAGTCATTGCTGAACTTTTCGGCAACCAGTCTCCTGATCCATTCCATCTGGTCATCCATCGTCATGCGTGAGTTGTCCAGGACGATTGCATCCTCCGCCCTTGTGAGCGGCGACACTTTCCTGTGGGAGTCTATGTAGTCCCTTTCCCTGACATTTTCGAGTACATCCTCGAATTTCACGTCTTCTCCCTTGGCCTGCATTTCCTTCAGCCTCCTCATGGCCCTTACTTCCGGATCCGCCGTCATGAAGATCTTGAGCTCGGCATCGGGGAAGACGGTGGAGCCGATATCGCGGCCGTCTATCACTACCCTTTTCCTGCTTCCCAGTTCCCTGAGCTTCCTGTCCACGTACTCCCTGACCGGTGCCAGGGCTGATATCGGGCTGACCTTTCTGGATACTGCCAGGCTTCTGATCACCTTCTCTATGCACCTGTCTCCCATGTATGTCCTGCATTCTCCGTCTTCCTGCACGAAATGGAGGTCGATCCCGGGAAGAGCCTGCTCCAGCGCCGCCTCGTCGGCCACATTGTCGTCGCCTATCATGGAATGTTCTATGGCATACAGGGTCACGCCTCTGTATAATGCCCCGGAATCCAGGTACATGAAGCCGAATTCCTTCGCGATAAGCTTGGCGAAAGAGCTCTTGCCTGTGGACGAATATCCGTCTATTGCTATGATGATGTCCGGTATGTGCATTGTCGGTTCAGGTAAGCTTTGTGCCGTACACGTTCAACTGGGCAAAATTACAAAAAATTTCGGAAGTGGCAGAAAAAGTCCGATATTTGTATCTGCCGTGTCCTGCCTTTACGGCATACCGGCCGGAGGGGAACATTGGAATTAAATGGAATACTACACAATATGAAAATTCTTGTTATCGACGACGAACGTGCCATCAGGAATTCTCTGAAGGAGATACTTATGGACGAAGGATATGAAGTGGATGTGGCAGAAGACGGCGCATCAGGCTGCGAAATGGCCGAGAAGGAGAAATACAGTGTGATCTTCTGCGACATCAAGATGCCCAACATGGACGGCATAGAGGTGTTGTCTCGTCTTAATGATGCCGGCATTGATTCCGCAGTGGTGATGATTTCAGGCCACGGGGACATCGACACGGCGGTGGAATGCATCAAGAAAGGGGCTTTTGACTTCATTCAGAAGCCGCTTGACCTGAACAGGATATTCATCACCATCAAGAATGCCACTGACAAGGTCTCACTTGTCAAGGAGACGAAAATCCTTAAGAAAAAGGTTTACGGGCAGCAGATGATAGGGGAATCTGAGCCGATACAGCATATACGTTCCATCATCGACAAGGTGGCCCCTACTGATGCGAGGGTACTTATAATAGGTGCCAACGGTACGGGAAAGGAACTTGTGGCCAGAAGCCTGCACCAGAAGAGCAACCGCTCGTCGATGCCGTATATCGAGGTCAACTGCGCCGCCATCCCTTCCGAACTTATCGAAAGCGAGCTGTTCGGGCACGAGAAGGGGGCCTTCACCTCTGCCATCAAGCAGCACAAGGGCAAGTTTGAGCAGGCTGACGGGGGTACGCTCTTCCTGGACGAGATAGGCGACATGAGTCTTGCGGCCCAGGCCAAGGTACTCCGGGTGCTCCAGGAGAAGAAACTTTCAAGGGTGGGAAGCGACAAGGACATCACTGTGGACGTGCGTGTGCTGGCCGCGACGAACAAGAATCTCAGGGCGGAGATCGAAAAAGGCAATTTCCGCGAGGACCTTTACCACCGTCTGAGCGTGATTGTCATAAATGTTCCGTCACTTGACGAAAGAAAGTCTGACATACCTCTGCTGGTGGATTATTTCATCAACCAGATATGTGACGAGACCGGGATGCAGAAACGCAAGATCGATCCGGACGCACTCCAGCTCCTGGTGGACAAGTCATGGTCAGGAAACATCCGCGAGCTGAGGAATGTGGTGGAGAGACTCCTCATTCTGTCAGGAGAAAGGATTACTGCCCAGGACGTCAGGGACTATGTCTATTGACATGGCGCCGTGACGCTACTGCGTCCTGGATTCCTTGGGAAGCCTGACGGTGAAGCATGCCCCGTAGAGGTTGTATGACTTCCTGTAGGTAATCTCTCCGTTGCACTTCTCCACGATATTGCGGCAGATGGCCAGGCCGAGTCCTGTCCCTGCGCTCTTGGTGGTGAAGTTCGGGGTGAACAGCCTGCTCTGGTTCTCTTCGCTCACTCCTGGTCCGTTGTCCTCGAACACGATGTCGTAATACCCGTCTATGGTGCTGTTCCTTAGACAGATGAGTATTTCACCCTTCTTTATCGGCCTGCCTTCTTCCTCGTTCTGCTTCTGCTGTATTTCTATGGCCTGAATGGCGTTTGTGAGCAGGTTTACGAATACCCTTATAAGCTGTGGCTTCGGCGCGATGACATAGGCGTCAGGCATGCCGAGGTATGCTATGTTTATGTTCTCCCTGTTGTCGAAAATCAGCAGCTGGTCCCTAAGCGTGGCATCCAGGTCAAGGCGTACCGGCTCCTCACTGTAAAGCTTTGCGAAAGTCGAGAATTCATTGGCGGTCTCGGTCAGTATGTCGATATGTTCGAGCACTACGGCCGACACCTTGTCGAACTTCTCGTCCCAGCTCGGGTCATGCCTCTGTTTCAGACGTATAAGCCTTTGTATCTCAAGCTTGATCGGAGTGAGCGGATTCTTGATTTCATGTGCCACCTGCCGTGCCATCTCGCTCCACGCCTTGTCTCTTTCCGCCTGCGCCAGCTTCCTTGTACTTTCCGCAAGGTCTGTTACCATCTCGTTGTACGCGGTCACCAGGGTGGAGATTTCGTCATCCCTGTCATACTCTATCGGTTTCAGTTCCTTGAGGTCTGTGGACGACATCTTTTCCCCGATCTCGGTGATAGGCTTGAAGATGGCGTTCACAATGGTCGTGCTCAGCACTATCGTGGCGATAAGCAGTATGATGAAGATGTTGATGATGATGGCACTGTACAGGAATGCCTCATGCCTGAACACATAGCTCTGGTCGGTGTACGGTGAATTCAGTATTGCCACCATTTTGCCCTGCTCGTTGAACAGCGGGGCATACAGCGAGTAGAAGCGGTAGCCGTCTATGTTTTCCCGGCATATACAGAATCTCTGGTTCCTGAATTTGATGTTGTAGTAGGCTTCCTGGTTCATCCTTGAGCCCAGGATCATTTTCTCGAAGACTTCAGGGGCCGTGGATCGGAACACCTTTCCTCCCGGTGTGTAGAGCGTGATGTCGGACTTGGTGGTGGTGCTGATATCCTCCATTGCCGCAGCTATGTCCGGAGAGTTCAGGTCATGCCAGTCAGCGGCATGCCTGGTCCGGGCTTCCATCAGTCCCTGGATGGTGTTGATTTTGCCGGACATCAGGTTGTACATGTTGGTCTCGTTCCTCTTGTACACGAAGGCGACGCTGGCCGATGTCATTACTATCAGGGTCAGGAACAGCGACAGCGACAGTACGAAATTGATACGGGAACGGTAATAGTTCCGGACGGAAGATGTCCCGCCTCTGTGAAATTTCAGGGACAGCACATACAATATCCCGTACGTGAGGATCACCAGATATGAAAAGTTCACAAGATAGGTGAGCCAGCCTCTCGTATGCCTTGACGTGAAAATGATCTCGTCATCAGACACCTTGTTTATGAAGTGTATGTAGCCGTCCAGCCTGAAATGCCTGCTCCCGTTTTCCACCATTTCCTTGATGTCGGGTGTGAGAATCGCAGGGTAAGGATAGTTGCCCCTGCAGCTGACAAGCTTGCCTGACATGAATTTGGCGTAAGAGAAGAACGGCGGCATGTTCACATGGTCCGGTCTCGATGTCCTTCCGAATATGTTCATGTATCCGTTTTCCTCACGGAAATCTTTCTTCTCTATTTCCAGGAACATGTGCACGACTCCGGTGGACACCGAGTAATAGATGAACGAGCCTATGTACATCGAGTTGCCGAATTCGTCATAGACAAACCTGAACCTGGATTCCGGAGAAATCGGCGTGCCTGACATGAATTTCCTTCCGAAATAGTCGAGACAAGGCTCCTCATGCCGTTGTGTGCCGAAATTATGGCTTTCATTGTCCATGCACAGGGTGGCGGTGACTGAATAGTCCTGGGATATCCTGTACAGGTAGTTCTCTGTGAGACGGTTGAGAATGATCATATCGCTTCTCGGCAGTTCCGCGAGTGTCGTCACCATGGGGTCCGATGCTATGCCGTCTTCTATCGACCTCATCTGTATTTCAAGTGCAAGGTCCCTGTCTACCGCAAGCCTGTTGGTGAGTACCGCCATCCTGTCCTCCTCTTTCCTGAAGCCGAGCACACCGATGGTCACCGTGAGGTACAGCGCGCACAGTACGGAGAATGCGAAGAACACCCTTTTGGAAAATATACTGTACTTGCGTCCGCCTTCTTTTTCCGCGAAAACGGGCTTGAGAAGGTGGAGAAGGAGCAGCATGGCGAAGAAGATGCCTATATATGACACATATACTATCACGGTGTATACCGACAGGGTGAACCACTGGTACAGTTCAAGCGTGATGTTCGAGTTCAGGATAAGGCTTACCAGCGTGACATGGACATATACTGCCGCTGCAATGAATGTGGCGATTATCAGCGAAGTGTACATTATCCTGCTGTGAGGTTTGCCTGAGGCGAGCATCTTCCGGACAAACGGTCTCCTGCACAGGTATATGCACAGGAGGTAGCAGAATACGAAACAGTTGAGTATGATGAGTGCCCCGAAGGAGAAGAGGACCGAGCCGTCCGCATAGATGCCCGGAGAGAACATGGACATCACATTCCTCATCTGCAGTCCCCAGCTGTAGGCTATCGCGGATGCTGCCGCAAGAATGAATATTATTATAGGGAATATCCTGACCGAAGGATGTCTCCACAGATAGGTGATCACTGATATCACGAAGAAAATGAGGGCAATCCATCGCAGGATCATATTGGCCGGGAACGGAATGTCCCTGGCAGTCTCCGAGATGACCTTGAGCATCGGCTGCCCTTCCACAATGACAGGGACTCCTCCGGTGTGGCTCAGCGGCGTGACAACATATTTCTTGGGAAGCTTCAGCGCAGGGTTCACCCCTGATTCCGAATTCTGCCTGTCTGCCAGCAGCGTGTTCTGGATTTCAAGTCCGTAGACTACCCGGCACGCGTGGTAGTCCGACTTCATTTTCATTATGTACCATTTGGGCCCGAGATTCATGTAGCTCGTACCCTCGGAAATTCCTGCCAGGGGGGATATGATGCCGACCCTGAGGTTCGACAGCCTCTCGAATGCCACCCTCGTGCTTATGTCGTCATTGCTTACGGGAAACTGGTTGCTCCATGACTGGAGGGTGTCATATACATAGCGGTATATGACCATGTCCTGCGGCAGCTTCCTGAGATCCATCCATCTGCTGTGGTCTTCCGCAAGAGCCTCGTCGGCATATTTTTCAAGCATGCCGAGCCGTTTCTCTATCTTTTCCCCGAGGTCGGACGCAGCCTTCTCCGCGCTCTCCGATGTAATCCTCAGTGTGAGTGACAGGAGGAACAGCAGGACGGCCAGGGACAGGAATATCTTCCAGCTGTTTTCCTTATAGTCAATTCTGTTTATTATCCAGTTCATCTTCCTTATGTTAGTCAGGCGTCACGGTCAGCTTGTCATTCGTGGTGATACGGTTCGCCCCTGATTATGGTGAAGGCGCGGTAGAGCTGCTCCGCGAATATCACTCTGACCATCTGGTGGGAGAATGTCATTCTGGAGAGCGACAGTTTTTCGTTGCTCCTGGAATATACGGCTGCGGAAAATCCGTATGCCCCGCCTATGACGAACACGATATCTCCCGGGAAATGGCTCATGCGGTCTTCCAGCCTTGCCGCGAAGCCGGATGACGGATATTCGCTGCCATTCTCGTCCAGCAGTACCACGTGGTCACCTGCCGATATGTTCTTCAGAAGCATCTCACCTTCACGCTCCTTTATCTGGTCCCGGCTCAGGGAAGCCTGGTTCCTGATGTCCGGAAGTTCTGTGATGGAGAAGTTGACGTAATGCCCGAGACGTCCCGCGTAGATCCTGAGCCCGTCCTCTACCCACCGTATATTGGTCTTTCCTATCACCACCAGTCTGATTTTCATGATTTTCCCTGTTAGCCTGTCTGCACAAATATACTTACGTGGCTCGGAATTTGCAATAAATGCAGCCCGATATTTTCCGTTTCATGAAGAATCTGCTTAAGATAATGGCGTTTGCACCTGCTGTACTGCTGGGGTTCTGTGCCGCTCTTCCGGCGCAGGATTTTGACGCGTTCACGCCGATTGCCAAGTATATAAGACTCGGGGATGCGGACAAGCTCTCGGCATGGTTCGCCGACAACCTTGAAGTCGTCATAATTTCCAAGGTGAATGATTCCAGCAGAAGCCAGGCCAGGCAGATCATGAAGTCTTTCTTCAATGCATACAATCCAAGCGCGTTCAGCATTACCCATCAGGCAGGCAAGTCAAATTTGAAATATGCGCTGGGCATACTGAATGCGGGAGGAGAGCGTTTCGTGGTGACGATATTCGTCAGCTGCAGGAACAGTTCGTATGAGATACAGCAATTGAAGATCGAGCGGGTGGAATAGTTGTGGCACAGGATTTGCTTAATTTGAAAACCGGTTAGTTTAGTTGTTAATAATAGGGTTATAGTTCAGGAAAAGGACGGTCAGATGATGGCCGTCCTTTCTTGATTCCATTATGACTGTTTCCCGGCTATTTTTTTCTGAAGAAAATCTGCATCGGGCAGCCTGTGAAGTCGAATTTCTCCCTTAGCTTGTTCTCGATGAAACGCTTGTACGGTTCCTTCACATACTGCGGAAGGTTGCAGAAGAATGCGAATTTCGGATTCTTCGTCGGGAGCTGTGTGGCATACTTTATCTTCACGTACTTGCCTTTCCATGCAGGAGGCGGATAATCTTCTATCACAGGCAGCATTTCCTCGTTCAGCTTTGAGGTCTGTATCTTTTTCGTGAAGTTTTCGTACACGTGGGCGGCGGCGTCCAGCACATCCATTATCCTCTGTTTCTTTATTACGGAGGTGAATATTATCGGCACGTCGTTGAATGGGGCGAGCCGTGACCTCAGCGCCGTCTCGTACTGCTTCATCGTGCTGCTGTCCTTCTCTATCATGTCCCATTTGTTCACGACGATGACGCAACCTTTCAGATTCCTGACTATGAGGTTGAATATATTCATGTCCTGCGCTTCGATCCCTGTCTGGGCGTCCACCATCAGGATGCAGACATCAGAATGTTCTATGGCCCTTATGGACCTCATGACCGAGTAGAATTCCAGGTCTTCGTGCACCTTGGTCTTTTTCCTCATCCCGGCAGTGTCGACCAGCATGAATTCGTGCCCGAATTTGTTGTAGTACGATGATATGGAATCCCTTGTCGTGCCGGCTACCGGAGTCACGATGTTCCTTTCCGTGCCGAGCAGGGCATTGGTGAGTGATGATTTGCCTACGTTTGGGCGTCCTACAATTGTGAAGTGCGGCAGCTCCGGATGTCCGTCGTCTTCCTTGTCCCTGCTTTCCGGGAGCATCTTCACGATTTCGTCAAGCAGGTCTCCTGTCCCTCCCCCGTTGGCAGCGGATATGCTCCATACGTCGCCCAGCCCCAGAGAATAGAACTGGTACGAATCATACATTTTTGCCCCTGTATCCACCTTGTTCACAGTGAGGAGCACTGGCTTGCCGGACCGTCTGAGGATATCGGCGATCTCTGCATCGTAGTCTGTGATGCCTGTGCCGGCTTCCGTCATGAAAAGTATCAGGTCAGCCTCTTCTATGGCCATTATCACCTGCTTCCTTATTTCCTCTTCGAAGACATCGTCGGAGTTTGTCGTATAGCCTCCGGTGTCGACGACGGAGAATGTAGTCCCGCACCATTCGCACTGCCCGTAGTGCCTGTCACGGGTCACGCCGGCCGTTTCGTCGACGATGGCCTGGCGCATTCCTACGAGTCTGTTGAAAAGTGTTGATTTGCCTACATTAGGTCTTCCTACAATCGCTACAAGGCTCATATCTTTCCCCTTAAAGTCAGTTTGTCTTGTCTTTTTTTCTGAAGACGATCTCGCATCCTGCGCAGTCCTGGCAGCCGAGGTCGTTGCATGACGGGTTCTCCTTCCCGTTTTTCTTCCCCCAGAGCCTGAGTTCGTCTTCCTTCGCGCACTTTATGCCGAGCTTGCGCATTTCCTTGTTCCTGCTTATTTCCGTCTCCGGGAATTTGCCGTTTTTCCTGAAAATGATGTTGAAACAGAGTCCGAAAACGCTTAGCCCGACGAATATGAGTGCTGCCAAGAATATTTCCATATATGTCAGAAAATGAAGTCAGGGCTGATCGGCTCGTCATTGTACACCTTCGATATGATGTTGGCGAAGATGTCGGCGACCGAGTGCACTGTGATCTTGCTCTTGTCCTTTTCCGGATCCGATGAAAGAGGTATTGTATCCGTAACGATCACCTCTTCGAGAGCCGAGTTCGCTATCCTCTCATAGGCGTTGCCTGAGAACACTGCGTGTGTGGCACATGCGCGCACGCTCTTCGCCCCCATTTCCTTCAGGACATTGGCGGCCTTTGTAAGGGTTCCCGCGGTGTCGATCATGTCATCCACGATGATGACATTTTTCCCGGCTACGTCACCGATGGCTGTAATGGACCCTACCACATTGGCCCTTTCGCGGGATTTGTGGCAGATGATGACCGGGCACTGGAGGTAGCGTGCATAGGCATTCGCCCTTTTGGCGCCTCCCATGTCAGGGGCGGCTATGGCCAGGTCCTCGATCTGCTTTTCCCTCAGGTACGGCAGGAATATGGAGCTGGCATATATATGGTCTACAGGGAAATCGAAGAAACCCTGTATCTGGTCTGCGTGGAGATCGCATGTCATCACACGGTCGCAACCTGCAGCATGGAGGACGTTGGCCACCAGCTTGGCTCCTATCGAGACACGCGGCTTGTCTTTCCTGTCCTGTCTTGCCCATCCGAAATACGGCATCACGGCTATGACGCAGTGGGCGGACGCCCTCTTGGCCGCATCGATCATGAGAAGAAGCTCGAAAAGGTTCTCCACAGGAGGAAAGGTCGACTGCACGATGAAGACGGTAGCGCCACGGACGCTCTCGTTGAATGACGGCTGGAATTCCCCGTCGCTGAAAGTCAAGACATCAGACTGCCCGAGCTCGATACCGAGGGACTTGGCAATCTTTTCTGCAAGGGGCCTGGAACTCCTGCACGCAAATAGTTTCATTTTATGTTCGTTGTGCATCTCGATATGGTTTTAGTTGTTGCTGATCTGCTTCAGTATGGTCTCTATGTAATTGAGTATCTCTTCCTTTCCCATCCCGCTGACTGACGAGCTCACGAATGTGGGCGGAAGTTCCTCCCAGAATTCAAGGATCTGCTGCTTGTCCTTTTCTATCTGGGCGTTAAGGACGTTAGTGCCGTTCTTGTCTCCCTTGGTGAAGATGATTGCGAACGGGATATTGTTCTCTCCGAGCTCTTTCAGGAAGTCCATGTCTATCTGGCCGATGTCATGCCTCGAATCTATGAGTACGAAAAGGAGCACCAGATCCGGTGAAAGGTTTATGTAGTTCCTTATGATCTGGGCAAGTTTCTGTCTCCCGTTTTTGGACATTTTGGCATATCCGTATCCTGGAAGATCCACAAGATACCAGGACCTGTTGATCAGAAAATGGTTTACGTGCTGGGTCTTGCCCGGAGTAGAGGATGTCTTTGCCAGCCTGCTGTTGTTGCACAGCATGTTTATGAGGGAAGACTTCCCGACATTGGACCGTCCGATAAAGGCGAATTCCGGAAAAGCCTGACGGGGCCTTTCGGAAATTCTGGTGCTGCTTCCAGCGAATAGGGCTTCTGTAATTTTCATGTCAATCCGTTTCTGCCATCACACAGCCTCCAGGGCTGTCCTTTAACGGGCGCAAAGATAATTTATCTGCGTAAGATAACAAAAAATTATTATTTTTATGATATATTCTGTAAAAAATCAGAAAGAATTTTGTACCGCTTCCAGGTATGTGGCCTGGAAATACGCTAAGGATGTCGAAATGCCTAAAAAACAATGTGCGGGTGCATGTTTGTCCGGCAAATTTTTCTTATTTTTGTAAGGATATAGCATCTGATATGGAAGAGAATTACATAGACCTTTACGGATTGCAGACCAGACTCAAGGCCGGGATCGAGAGCATCTTTCCCGACAAGGTGTGGCTGAAGGCGGAGATAAGTGCCCTTAAGGTCCGTCCTGCGGGTCATTGCTATATGGAACTCTCGCAAAGTTCGGAAGAAGGGCTTGTCGCGAAGGCGCAGGCTGTGATATGGAGCTCGAAATTCAGGTTTTTGGCTCCATTTTTCAAATCCGTGACTGGCTCGGACCTGGCCGAAGGCATGAAGGTGCTTGTCCGCGTCTCGGTGAATTTCAGCCAGCTGTACGGGCTTTCGCTTGTCATCGATGACATTGATCCGGACTTCACTCTCGGGGAACGTGAACAGTTGAGGAGGCGGACTATAGCCAGGCTTCAGGAGGAAGGGCTCATGGATATGCAGAAGGCCCTTGCCCTCCCTGTGCTCCCGTATCGCCTCGCTGTGATTTCCGCCCCGGATGCTGCGGGATACAGGGACTTTACCATGCACCTGTCGGGAAATGAATACGGCTTCGTGTTCAGCCCGGGATTGTTTCCTGCCACCATGCAGGGAAGTTCCGCCCCGGCCTCCATAATCGGCGCCCTGGAGGATGTGGCCGCCTCTCCGGAGCCGTATGACCTTGTGCTCATAATGCGCGGGGGAGGCGCCAAGCTGGACCTTGCGTGCTATGACGACTATGATCTGGCGGCTGCCATAGCCCGTTGCCCGGTGCCGGTGTTCACGGCGGTGGGCCATGACCAGGACTATCATGTATGTGATATGGTGGCGTACCATTATCTGAAGACGCCGACTGCCCTTGCCGATGAACTCATAGGCTATTATGTGGATGAGGATGCCCGACTGCTGTCGTACGCCTCAAGGCTCAAGCTTGCCTTCCAGAACAAGATAGCCAGGATGGAGAATGCCCTTCAGCTTCTGGAGACGAGGATAAGGACTTCAGATCCGAGGAACATACTGCAGCGGGGCTATGTCCTGGCTCTGGATGCTTCAGGGGTGCCGTTCAAGAGGGCTGCGGGCAGGGTCCGCGGGGAGATGGTGTCCATGATGTTCGCCGACGGTACGGTGGATTGCGAGGTCAGGGACGTGAGGTTGTCCGATGCAAGTTCTCCCGGATATAAAGGAAGAAATTAAGAGGGGTGACACGCAAAAGGAAAAGAGATTTCGAAGAAATCGTTATATTGTGATATTATGGCAGGAAAGAAAAAGACAGCAGATGACGGAACCGGTTTCGACTATGCCGGTGCTGTGGCGGAGCTTGAGAAGATAGCGGCCCGGGTGGAAGACCCCGAGACCGGCATCGACGACATAGACAGCTATATCAGGAAAGCTGATACGCTGATAGCCGAATGCAGGAAGTATCTGAGGACGGCACGCTCTAAAGTGGATTCCATAGAGACAAACTGAATGATATAGAATACCTGTATAAAATACCTGGACTTTATGAAGGAAAACGAGAAGAATGCAGGCGGCATGCCTATGATTTACGAGACGGACAAGTGGCTTGCCCCGTACAAGGATGCCATCGATGCCCGTCACCGGCGCATACTCGAAGCGAGGGCCGACATAGAGACGGACGGATCCCTGTCAAAGGGACTGAACAACCATCTGTATTATGGTATGCACCGGACTGCGGAGGGTGACTGGATCTTCCGGGAGTGGGCTCCCAACGCCACCAAGATTTATCTTATAGGCGAGTTTAACAACTGGAAAAGGACGGAAGCCTATGCGCTCAAGCCCGTGGGCTCCGGGAACTGGGAGATCCGTGTCGGCTCGATGTTCATTTCCGACGGCACTTGTTACAAATTGTATGTGGAGTGGCCCGGAGGCGGTGGAGAAAGGCTTCCGGCATATACCACAAGGGCTGTGCAGGATCCGGAGACCAAGCTGTTCGTGGCCCAGGTGTGGGATCCGGACAAGCCTTACAGGTGGAAGCACGGCAGACCGGGGAAGCGGGAGCATCCGTTCATTTATGAATGCCATATCGGCATGAGTTCCGAGGAGGGCAAGGTGTCCACGTTCGACGAATTCCGCCGGAATGTTCTCCCGAGAATCGTCAAGGACGGATACGACACTATTCAGATCATGGCCTTGCAGGAGCATCCGTATTACGGGTCCTTCGGATATCAGGTGTCAAATTTCTATGCTTTGAGTTCCCGTTTCGGCACTCCGGAGGAATTCAAGCGGCTGGTCGATGAGGCGCATGGAGCCGGCATAGCAGTGGTGATGGATATCGTTCATTCGCATTCCGTGGACAACGAGCTTGAGGGCCTGGGGAATTTCGACGGCAAGGACGACATGTATTTCTACTCCGGTCCGAGAGGCCGCCATCCTGCGTGGGGCTCAAGGTGTTTTGACTACGGAAGACACGAGACCCAGCATTTCCTGCTGTCGAACTGCAAATACTGGATGGAGGAATACCACATAGACGGATTCCGTTTCGACGGGGTCACCAGCATGCTTTACTGGGACCATGGGCTCGGGAAGGATTTCGTGGGGTATGACAATTATTTCAACGGCGGGGTAGATGAATCCGCAGTGACCTATCTTGCACTTGCCAATATGCTTGTGCATGAGCTGAATCCCGATGCATTCACCATTGCGGAGGACGTGAGCGGAATGGCGGGGCTCGCTGCACCTTTCGAGGCCGGAGGTATAGGCTTTGACTTCCGCATGAGCATGGGTGTGGCCGATCATTGGATTAAATGGATCAAGGAGCTTCCGGACGACAAGTGGAGCATGGGCGAGATGTGGTGGCAGCTTACCAACAAGAGGTCTGACGAGAAGACAATCAGCTATGCGGAATGCCACGACCAGGCCATGGTGGGTGACAAGACCATAATTTTCCGCCTGATGGACAAGGAGATGTACTTCTCCATGAACAAGGATTCCAAGTCAGACATAGTGGACAGGGGTATTGCCCTGCACAAGATGATAAGGCTGGTGACCATGGCTACCGCCGGAGACGGCTACCTCAATTTCATGGGCAATGAATTCGGGCATCCGGAATGGATAGATTTCCCGAGGGAGGGAAACGGATGGTCGTACAAGTACGCGCGGCGCCAGTGGTCGCTTTCAGAGCCTGACTATCTCAGGTACAGGTATCTCCTGAATTTCGACAATGCGATGATAAGGCTCGGAAAGTCAGAGGGTATACTTGAGGACCGTCCTGAGCTGCTTGTCCAGGATGAGGAGAAAAAAATATTAGTATTCAAAAGAATAAATTGTATCTTTGCCTTCAATTTCAATCCTTGCCTATCCTTTTCAGACTATGGGTTTTCAGCCCCTCCGGGGAAATACAGGGTGGCGCTGGACAGTGATGAAGCGGAATTTGACGGATTCTCAAGGATAAAGACCGGGGAGGAACATATCTCTTTGGATGAAAAATCACCGAACGGGAATCAGAAATACGACCATACGCTGTATCTCTACCTTCCGAGCCGCTGTGCTGTGGTCCTAAGGAAAATAGACTGAAAATTATTAACCTATAATATATTAAATTATGGCTTTTTTGAAATTCAACAAGTCAGAATTGGTAAACCTGGAGTATTCGCTCAAGAGGGAAATCATTGTGGCGAACAAGACAGGAGCCTATTGCAACACTTCCATAGTGACTTGCAATACAAGGCGTTACCATGGACTTCTTGCCGTTCCTATAGATAAGTTGGGAGGAGGGAATTTCATCCTGCTTTCGTCTCTTGACGAGAGTCTTGTGATAGGCGGCAAGCAATTCAACCTGGGCATCCACTGCTATGGCGATGTCTATGAACCGAGAGGTCACAAGTACATTATCGACTTCGATGCGGATCCTGCTCCGGAGATTGTCTACAAGGTAGGGGACATCCTTTTCAGCAAGACCATAGTCATGGCTCCGGACTCTGACCAGGTGCTCGTCAAGTATCATCTCATTTCGGCTCCGGAGAAAGCTACCCTCATGCTCAAGCCATTCCTGGCATTCAGGAGCGTGCACAGTCTCACCAGCCAGAATCCTGTGGCCAGGACGGACTATAAGGAGATACGCAACGGTGTGTCCTTCAACCTTTACGAGGATTTTCCGGATCTGAACATGCAGATCAGCTCCAAGGCCCAGTTCAAGTCTCTTCCTTACTGGTACAACGGTATAACTTATTCGGACGAGATGCGCCGCGGCTTCAACTGCAGGGAGGACCTTTTCGTGCCGGGATTCTTCACGGTATCCATGAAGCCGGGAGACAGCATTGTGTTCTCCGCTTCCGTAGCCGAGGATGATCCCAAGACATTGAAACGCAAATTCACCGATGCCATCAGGCGTCTGGGCGACATACATGACTATCATGACCTTCTGGTCAGGAATGCCGACATGCTCAAATGTTCGAGGAACGGGCACAAGCGTATCAATGCCGGTTTCTCATGGCTGGAGACCGGGCTTCTGAGAGAGTCCATCATCTCTCTTCCTGGACTTACGCTTTATGCCAACGGAGACTGTGACGAGTTCGAGGAGATCCTTGACAACCTTATCGCCGACGAGCAGGACAGACTGTTCCACAGGACGACCCAGGTCGAGGCCCCTCTCCGCCTGACAGACACCATACAGCAGTATATCCATTACCTTGAAGACGAAAAGGGTGAATCCGGTGCCGCCAAGAGGGTGTGGAAGAAATACGGGAAGACTCTGAAAGGCATAATCGAGAGCTATGCTCCGGGGCACAGGAATGAAGTCGCCATGCATCCTAACGGCCTGCTCTGGGCCCAGATGGACGGTGTGGCGCTCTCATGGATGAACGCCTATGTGGACGGACATCCTGTCACCGAGAGGGCCGGCTATCAGGTCGAGACCAACGCCTTCTGGTACAATGCGATATGTTTCGCCCTCGATATGGAGAAGAAATACGGTGCCAGGAAGAACCAGTTCATTGAGAAATGGGCTCCTGTACGCACTCTTGTCGAAGACAATTTCCAGAAAATATTCTGGAACTACGAAGCAGGGTATCTTGCCGACTATGTGGACAATTCCGGACAGAACATGGATGTCCGTCCGAACCAGCTGTATGCCATCTCTCTCGACTATTCTCCGGTGGAGGACATGGTCAAGTCCGATGTCGTGCTTACCGTGAACAACGAACTTGTCACACGCAGGGGCATCAGGACATTGTCTCCGAGGAATGTGATGTACAGGGGAGTATATGAAGGCTCGCAGAGAGACAGGGACCTTGCTTATCACCAGGGCTGCGCATTCCCTGAACTGCTTGCCCCGTATGTCAGCATCTGTTTCGAGATGATGGGACACAATTTCTACAAGAAGGCCGAATATCTGACCGAAGGTTTCTATGCGGATATCAACAAGCATGGCGTAGGGGCATTCTCCGAGCTTTATGACGGGGATCCACCTCACGAGGCACATGGCGCGATTGCGTCTGCATGCAGCACTGCAGCATTGCTTAGGGTTGATTATCTGATGAAAAAATACAGGAAGGAGGACAGGATATGAAAGTTCTGATGTTCGGTTGGGAATTTCCTCCTCATATCGCAGGAGGATTGGGTACAGCTTGCTATGGTATGACCAAGGGTCTTGCGGCAAACGGAGTCGAGGTGCTTTTCGTGATGCCGTCGGCTTCCGGGGATGAAGACCAGAGCGCCGTGAAGATCATTAATGCGAGCGATGTCCCTGTTGATACGGTATCCACATCTGTCGATGAATTCCTCGGCAAGGTGAAGTTCATACATATCGGGTCGAATATGGTACCTTATGTCGACCCGCAGGATTTCACCAAGATGGTGGAAGAGGAGCGCAAGAGGCAGATCAAGAGCTTCAGGGTGCAGTACGGGCAGAAATACAAGTTTTCCGGCAAGTACGGCGAGAACCTGATGGAGGAGGTCGCAAGATATGCCATGGTAGGTGCGACCATTGCTCTCCAGCATGCCGATGAATTCGACGTGATTCATGCGCATGACTGGCTTACCTATCTTGCCGGCATAGCGGCCAAGCAGCTTACGGGCAAGCCTCTCGTAGTGCATGTGCATGCCACTTCGTTCGACAGGAGCAGCGATGACAAGATAGATACAAGGGTGTATGACCTGGAGAGAAAGGGAATGGAGGCCGCCGACAAGGTGATTGCCGTGAGCGAACTCACCAGGAACATAGTCATCAACAAGTACGGCATATCCCCTGACAAGGTGGTGGCGGTGCACAATGCCGTCGATTTCAGCGGACGCGAGAACATCGTGGTCGAAAGGGGGGTCAAGGACAAGGTAGTCACCTTCCTTGGACGTATTACCTTCCAGAAAGGTCCTGAGTATTTCATAGAGGCGGCAGCCAAGGTCCTCAAGAGATGCAGCCATGTGAGATTTGTCATGGCAGGCAGCGGAGACATGATGAACAGATGCATTCGTCACGTCGCCAGACTCGGCATTTCCGACAGGTTCCACTTTACCGGCTTCCTCCGCGGGGCTGACGTGCAGAAGATGTTCGCCCTGTCGGACGTGTATGTGATGCCTTCGGTATCGGAGCCGTTCGGAATATCGCCGCTTGAGGCCATGCAGACCAATGTGCCTTCCATCATTTCCAAACAGTCAGGTGTGGCCGAAGTCCTGAAATACGCTATCAAGGTGGATTTCTGGGATGTGGACGCCATGGCGGATGCGATGTACGGCCTGCTTAACTATCCGGCAATGTCGGACATGGCGGCCCGCTGCGGACGCGACGAGGTGGATGCGCTCAAATGGAACAATGCCGCATACAAGATCAAGAAGGTATACGAATCAGTAATAGGAAAATAGTCTGAACTTAAATTTTTAATACGATGAAAAAAAGTATTTGCCTGTACTTCCAGGTACACCAGCCCAACAGATTGAGATTATATAGGTTCTTCGACATCGGGAAAGATTCTCATTATTATGATGACTTCGCGAACAGGACAATATTGAGAAGGGTGGCCCAGCGGTGCTACCTTCCTGCAAATGAACTTCTGCTCGATCTTATCAGGGCACACAAGGGACAGTTCAAGGTGGCGTTTTCCATTTCCGGTTCTGTAATCGAGCAGTTCGACAGATATGCTCCCGAGGTGATAGACAGCTTCCGCAAGCTTGCCGGGACAGGTTGTGTGGAATTCCTTGCCGAGACTTATTATCACTCTCTGGCTTCCGTGGCTTCACCTTCTGAATTCAGACGTCAGGTGGAGAAGCACAAGGCTGCCATCGAGCATTATTTCGGCGTCACGCCAAAGTCTTTCCGCAATACGGAGCTTGTATATTCCGATGAGATAGGCTCCGAGGTATATGATATGGGCTTCAAGACTATGCTTACCGAAGGCGCCAAGCATGTCCTCGGCTGGAAGAGCCCCAACTACGTGTATTCGGGTGCTCTCGCCCCGAAGCTGAAGCTGCTTCTCAGGAACTATACCTTGAGCGATGACATTGCCTTCAGGTTCTCTGACAAGAACTGGCAGGACTGGCCTCTGACAGGAGACAAGTTCCTCGGTTGGATCAAGGCTTCCGCCCAGAACGACGAGATTGTCAATCTTTTCATGGATTACGAGACATTCGGCGAGCATCAGAAGGCCCAGAGCGGAATCTTCGATTTCATGAGGTATTTCCCGGATGTGGTGATCAAGGACGGTGAGTTCGAGTTCGTCACACCTGAGCAGGCCGGCAAGAAGCACAAGGCTGTAGCCCAGCTTGACGTTCCTGATCCGATATCATGGGCAGACGAAGAGAGGGATATCACCGCATGGCTTGGAAACGAACTCCAGAGCGACGCTTTCCAGAAGCTTTACAGTGTTTCCGAAAAGATAGCCCTCATCGATGAGAATGACCAGCTTTGGTCTGATTTCGGACATCTGCAGGAGAGCGACCACTTCTATTATATGTGCACGAAGTTCTTCTCGGATGGTGCGGTTCATAAATATTTCAACCCGTATGATACTCCGTATGAGGCATTTATAAATTATATGAATGTCCTGAGCGATTTTATTTTGAGGGTAGATGATGCAATTTCCGTTTCAGATGTTAACTTTGCAGCTGAAAAAAAGGCAGCACCAGCCAAGGCCAAGACTGAGACTGCGGAAAAGAAGACAGTCAGGAAGGTAACGGCCAGGAAGTCCGTGAAAAAGACTGCACCGGAAGCTGGAGAGAAAAAACAGGCTGCCAGAAAAACGGTGAAAACAAAGAAATAAAGTCAAATGGACAACGAATTGATCAGACCAGACTATCTATTTGAGGTAAGCTGGGAGGTCTGCAATAAGGTAGGGGGAATATACACGGTGATTGCCACCAAATCCCTCTACCTTAAAACGGAATTAAAGAGGCACCATATCCTGATCGGTCCAGATGTCTGGATGGATACAGCCAGCAATCCTGATTTCATTGAAGATCAGGGACTTTACAAGGACTGGAAAGCCAAGGCCGAGTCTGAAGGCCTCAGGGTCAGGATCGGGAAATGGAACATTCCGGGCTCTCCGATAGCTATCCTCGTGGATTTCAAACAATTCCTTACTAAAAAATCAGAGATACTCACAGAATACTGGCTAAGGTTCGGGGTGGATTCGCTGACAGGGAACTGGGATTATGTTGAATCCGCGCTTTTCGGCTATGCAGCCGGAAAGGTCATCGAGAGTTTCTACAAGTTCAATCTTTCACCTTCGATCAAGGTCGTGGCCCAGTTCCACGAATGGCTTACCGGGGCGGGACTGCTTTATATCAAGCAGTGCGGCATACCGGTGGCCACTGTGTTCACGACGCACGCCACTGTCATCGGCAGGTGCATTGCGGGCAACAATCTCCCGCTGTACGACTCCATGTCAATGTACAATGCAGACGAGAAGGCGAGGGAATACAATGTGATAGCGCGGCATTCCCTTGAGAAGTGTTCCGCACAGAATGCGGACATTTTTACTACAGTCAGTGACATTACCGCGAACGAGTGCCGTCAGTTCCTCGGGAGGAAGGTGGACATCGTGACACCGAACGGCTTCGAGAATAGTTTCACTCCTTCTGAGGAGGATTATCCGATGGTACGCTCTGCGGCAAGGGACAAGCTTGTACAGGTCGCTACTGCCATGTCGGGGGAGGCTGTTCCGGAGAACTCGATATTCATCGGCATAGGCGGCCGCTACGAGTACAAGAACAAGGGCATAGACGTGTTCATAGACGCCCTTGACAAGCTGAACAAGTCTGACTTCAAGGGAAAGAGCATCCAGGCGTTCATCATGATCCCTTCCGGACACAACGGACCCGACAGGGACCTGGTGGCCAAGCTGAACGGGAAGGAATCCACTTATGTCACAAGGACTTCCCACTATCTGATGAACCGGGAGTACGACACTATCTCCAGAAGGCTGGATGAACTGAATTTCAACAATGCCATAGGCGACAAGGTGAAAGTATACTTTATCCCGTCTTATCTCAACGGCAATGACGGGGTGTTCAACATGACTTATTACGACCTTATTGTCGGCCTTGACCTGGCACTTTTCCCTTCATATTATGAGCCATGGGGCTATACGCCTCTGGAAAGCGTTGCCTTCAAGGTGCCTACGCTCACGACGACCCTTGCCGGATTCGGGCTTTGGGTCAAGAGCCATTATCAGAAGGATCACCCGGGAATAACTGTCCTGGAGAGGAATGATTCCAATTACCCGCAGGTCGTGGACGGTGTCGTCGACAGGGTGAAGGAAATCGCAGGACTCACCAGGGATGACCGCAAGAGGTATATGGACAATGCGAAAGATGTGTCCGAGATTGCATTGTGGGAGAACAATATCATTTATTACAAGCAAGCTTATTCGCAAGCACTTGACAAAGTTATAAAGAACAAGGGAGCATTCCCTATTTACAAGAGTGACAAACCTATGCAGTACAAGAAAATAGATGTAAACAAGCCGTCATGGAGCAGCGTCCTGGTCTCAAGGCATCTTCCGGACGGTCTTAAGGATTTGGAGACACTGTCCAGGAATCTCTGGTGGTGTTGGAACGAGTCTGCCAAGAATCTTTTCAGGAAGGTGGACCCGAAGGCATGGGAGGAGACTGGAGAGAATCCTATCGCCATGCTGGACAAGGTAAGCCTCAAGAGATTCCGTGACCTGGAGAAGAATACGGAATTCATGGGCGAGCTGAATCTCGTGATGAACGAGTTCAATGCGTATATGGCTATGAAGGCCGAGAGGAAGGACCCGTCCATTGCTTATTTCTGCATGGAATACGGTCTTGACACATCCCTCAAGATATATTCCGGCGGTCTGGGTATCCTTGCCGGTGACTATCTCAAGGAGACAAGCGACATGAACGTGAATCTTGTGGCTGTCGGACTGCTCTACAGGTACGGGTATTTCACACAGGTGCTTTCCGCGCAGGGCGACCAGGTGTCCAAATATGATGCGCAGGATTTCATGAAGATCCCGGCCACGCCTGTACGTGACGCCGAAGGCAACTGGATGACGGTAAGTGTCGCATTCCCTGGAAGGAATCTCAATGCAAGACTCTGGAGGGTGGATGTAGGAAGGACTGAACTTTACCTGATGGATACCGACTATGAGGAGAATCTTCCTGAGGACAGGTCCGTGACCCACCACCTGTATGGCGGTGACTGGGAGAACAGGCTCAAACAGGAGCTGCTGCTCGGTGTCGGAGGCATACGGGCGCTGAGAAAGCTCGGCATCAATGCCCAGGTATACCACTGCAATGAGGGACATGCCGCCTTCACCGGACTGGAGAGGCTCCGTGAGTTCATCCAGAACGACAATCTTGATTATCCTGAGGCACTTGAGCTTGTCAGGGCCTCTTCACTGTTCACTACACATACACCTGTCCCTGCAGGGCATGATGCCTTCGATGAGGGACTGTTGAGAAAGTACATCGGCCACTATCCTCAGCGTCTCAAGATTGACTGGGAGACCATGATGGGTCTCGGCAAGATCAATGGCAATGACGTGAACGAGAAATTCTCCATGAGCTTCCTTGCCGCCAACATCTCGCAGGAGGTGAACGGTGTGTCATGGCTTCACGGTAAGGTGAGCCGTGACATATTCTCAAGCATGTGGCCGGGATATCTTCCGGAGGAGCTTCATGTGAGCTATGTGACCAACGGTGTGCATTATCCTACATGGACCGCACCGGAGTGGAAAGAGATCCACGCCAAGGTCTTCGGAGAGGAGTTTAAGACACACCATTATGACAAGTCATGCTTCGAGGGTATCTACAAGGTGTCCGATGCAGATATATGGAATGTCCGCACCCAGCTCAGGAAGAAACTTATAGCCGAGATCAAGGAGAGGCTTTCGAACACTTCTGTGTCCAACCACTATTCTCCACGCCAGATCGTGACTATCAAGGAGACTCTCAGGGACGACGTCCTCACGATAGGTTTTGCCAGGAGGTTCGCCACATACAAGAGGGCGCATCTGCTTTTCCGTGACCTTGACAGACTGAACGAGATCGTGAACAATCCGGAAAGGCCTGTCCAGTTCATTTTCGCAGGCAAGGCGCATCCGGCCGACAAGGCAGGACAGGACCTGATCAAGAGCATTGTAGACATTTCCAAGATGGAGCAGTTCATCGGCAAGATCGTGTTCGTGCCGGACTATGACATCACGCTTGCAAAGTATCTCGTACAGGGCGTGGATGTGTGGATGAACAATCCTACAAGGCCGCTTGAGGCTTCCGGTACATCCGGTGAAAAGGCTGCCATGAACGGTGTCATGCATTTCTCTGTCCTCGACGGATGGTGGGTGGAAGGCTACAAGCCTGGTGCAGGCTGGGCTCTCCCGATGGAAAGGACCTATCAGGACCAGAACTATCAGGACGAACTTGATGCCGCCACGATATACTCGATAATAGAGAACGATATCGCACCTACCTATTATAATATAAGCAGGTCGACTGGACGCTCTTCTGACTGGCTTGAATATATCAAGAATACAATAGCCCAGGTGGCATGCAATTTCACCACCAACAGGATGCTCACTGACTATATCAACCAGTATTACGAGCCTCAGTCCAAGAGGTACGAATCGCTTCTGGCCAATGACTATGCGGTGGCAAGGCAGATAGCCGACTGGAAGAGACATCTCCGCAGGGAATGGCAGAATGTGAATCTCGTATCAATCGTCAAGCCGGACAGCTCCAATACCGACGTATCTCTCGGTATGGAGTTCAAGTCAGAGGTAGTGCTCAACATAGGTGACCTCAAGCCGGAGGAGATCGGGGTAGAACTGCTGTTCGCCACATCCGATTCGAAGGGAAAGCTCCATATCAGTTCCATCGCGGAATTCAAGCCGGTGGAGGTCAATGACGGTGTGGCTACTTATCAGGCCGAGATCACTCCTGAAAGTGCAGGGCTGTACCAGGTGGCTGCCAGGATCTATGCGAAGAATGAGCTGCTTCCTCACAGGCAGGATTTCGAGCTTGTAAGATGGCTGTAGACTATTCTTCATAATGGTCATAGCGACAGGATTTTTTGACGGTGTCCATATCGGGCACCGTCTTGTGATAGGGCGGCTTGTCGAAGCTGCCGCAGACAGGGGGGATGAGAGCATGGTGGTGACATTCTGGCCTCATCCCCGTACTGTCTTGCAACAGGAGGCCCGGACTTTCCGCCTTCTTTCTTCTCTCCGTGAGAAGGAAGCCATGCTTAAGGATCTTGGTGTCGGCAGGGTCGAGGTGATAAGGTTCACCAGGGAGTTCGGTGCTTTGACCACATCCGATTATCTGAAAGAATACCTTATAGACAGATATGGCGCCAAGGCTATTGTTCTCGGCTATGACAACCGTATGGGAAGTGATGCCAGGGATGCCGGAAGTGTCAGGAAGATAGCCATGGACCTGGGTCTGGACGTGATCATGACGGATGAGGTGACATCTGCAGCCGGCTCAGGCATAAGTTCCACCAGAATCCGCAAGGAAATAGGAGCCGGCAATGTCAAGGTAGCGGCAGGAATGCTCGGCTACAATTACTCGCTGTATGGCGTGGTGGTTTCCGGAGAGCAGATAGGATCAAGGATACTCGGCTTCCCTACGGCGAACATGCAGCTGTACGAGCCGTTGAAGCTTGTGCCTGCCAACGGAGTCTATCTTGTCATGGTCAACACGCTTGGCCAGGATTATTACGGCATGTGCAACATCGGGACACGCCCTACCGTCAGAGAGGGCAATGCCGTGACCATAGAGACGAATATATTTGATTTTGATGAAGATATCTATGGACTGGATATCAGGGTGACCTTCCTCAGGAAAATCAGGGATGAGATACGTTTCTCTTCATTCACGCAGCTCAAGGCACAACTTGCCCGTGACAGGTTCTATTGCAAGAGGGTGCTGGATGAACTTGGCTGAAGTCAACTTCATTCACCACCCTCAGAGTCTTTCAAGCCAGGTGATCATATCAGATATTGATGTCAAGTTCTACCGGACAATGGTCTGAGCCGAATATTTCCGTGTGTATGGAAGCTCCTGCCAGCATCGGGTCAAGCCTTCTTGAGGTGACGAAATAGTCAATACGCCAGCCTGCGTTCTTCTCTCTTGCCTTGAACCTGTAGGACCACCAGGAATATATGTCCTTCATGTCCGGGTAGAAATACCTGAACGTGTCCGTGAAACCGCTGTCCAGAAGTATGGAGAATTTTTCCCTTTCCTCGTCAGTGAAACCTGCGTTCCTTCTGTTCGTCTTCGGATTTTTCAGGTCTATTTCCTTGTGAGCTACATTCAAGTCACCGCACACTATCACAGGCTTGACGGCATCCAGTCCCAGAAGGTAGTTCCTGAAATCGTCCTCCCATTTCATTCTGTAATCCAGCCTTGCCAGTCCGTCCTGTGAGTTCGGAACATAGACGTTCACGAAGTGGAAATCCTTCATTTCCAATGTGATCACCCTCCCTTCGTGGTCGTGCTCATCTATCCCTATCCCATAAGTGACATTCTCGGGTTCCAGCCGTGTGAACACAGCCGTCCCGGAATATCCTTTCTTGTCGGCATAATTCCAATATGACCTGTATCCGTCGAATTCCATGTCAAGCTGGCCTTCCTGCATCTTGGTCTCCTGCAAGGCGAAAAAGTCCGCATCCAATGTCCTGAATGTGTCCTGGAAGCCTTTCCCGGAGCAGGCGCGCAGGCCGTTGACATTCCATGATATGAATTTCATAATTTCTCTTTCACGTTTCGTTTCCGTATCTGCCGCGTCCGGCCTTGTCCCGATACCTGACGCTTGTATTGTGTGTCCCTGCGGTCTCTGTGCCGGCTTATTCAAGAGACCATTCGGTACCGTCTTTCGTATCCTTGATCCTGATGCCGAGTGCGTTGAGGTCATCACGGATCCTGTCGCTTGTGGCCCAGTCCCTGGCGGCTTTGGCAGCCTTGCGCTGCTCCAGCACCATGCCTACAAGCCCGGATATTGTCTCTTCAGCCTTGCTTCCGCTTTCCTTGTCATCCCTGAGTCCGAGGACACCGTACACTACATCTTCGAAAAGTCCGCACAGCACTCCAAGGTCATCAGCACCCAAGGTTGTCTTCCTGTCCTTGGCGGAGTTGATTATTCTTACTGCGTCGAATATGTGGGCAAGGGCAACAGGTGTGTTGAGGTCATCGCAGAGTGCATCGTAGACCTTGCTGCAGATGGAGTTTATTTCTTCCGAACCGGCGTTGAAGCTGTCGGGGGCAGTCCTTGTCCCGGGATTCCCTTCCTTGCCGGCAGCTATCCCTGCCGCGGCAGCCATTCCTTTCAGGTCCGCTCCGGCCTGCAAGATTCTTCCGAGTCCCTTCTCCGCCGCCTGCAGCGCTTCATTGCTGAAGTCGAGGGTACTGCGGTAATGTGCCTGCAATATGAAGAATCTCACGGTCATCGGGGAATACGCCTGGGTCAGTATCGGATGTGTGCCTTCGAACATTTCCTGCAGGGTGATGAAGTTCCCGTATGATTTGCCCATCTTCTTGCCGTTGATGGTGATCATGTTGTTGTGCATCCAGTATTTTACCCCTGCACAGCCTCTTGAGGCCACGTTCTGCGCCAGTTCGCATTCATGATGGGGGAACAGGAGGTCAAGCCCGCCGCCGTGGATGTCGAATTCCCTTCCCAGATATTTCTCGCTCATGGCGGAGCATTCCAGATGCCATCCCGGGAAACCGTCGCTCCATGGTGACGGCCAGCGCATTATGTGTTCCGGAGAGGCTTTTTTCCAGAGTGCGAAGTCAAATGTGGCATGCTTGTCGTCCTGGCTGTCAAGCTCTCGTGTTCCGCTCACTACGTCCTCAAGGTTTCTTCCTGACAGTATGCCGTAATGATGTGCTTCATTATATTTTCTGACATCGAAATAGACGGAGCCGTTGCTTTCGTATGCGAAGCCGGCGTCGAGGATCTTTTTGACAAGGGCGATCTGCTCGATGATATGTCCGGATGCTCTCGGTTCAATTGACGGTGGAGCGACATTCAGCATTTCCATGGCCTTGTGGTAGCGTATGGTATATGTCTGCGCCACTTCCATAGGCTCTACCTGCTCCAGTCTTGCCTTCTTGGCTATCTTGTCCTCGCCTTCGTCCGCATCGTGCTCCAGGTGTCCTACGTCAGTGATGTTTCTGACATAGCGGACCTTGTAGCCGAGATGCCTGAACAGCCGTACAAGTACGTCGTATGTTATTCCCGGCCGTGCATGCCCGAGGTGAGCGTCTCCATATACGGTAGGCCCGCATACATAGATGCCCACGAAGCCCGGATGTACCGGTACGAAAAGTTCCTTCTTCTTCGAAAGAGTGTTGGTGATGTATAGATCTCTCATATCAGAATAAAATGCGTTTAATGCAGTTTATCTCACAAAGATAGTCATAACCTCGGAAAATCCGGTAACTTTGCTTCAATTTAAGAGTGGAAAGCGAACTCTCGGCTTCTATCTGTTTTCTTTTGCCGGAAGGATAGTGGCGGCGTCATCGCTTGCCTTGCTGCTTGTCGCATGCGGATCAGGTAAGTTCACGCCGAACTTGAAGTGACTGATATGGGCAAATCCGGGGAAGGTTTTGCAAGGACATACAAGAGCGTCTATCATGTGACCGGCATAAAGAGCTTGTCTGTCGGAAAGCCGGAGAGCAGATAAAGTCCTTTCGTGATGTCAGCAGCGCTGGAAATCATAGGATGGGAGAGAAATTTTTCCTACATTTGCGCGGGAAAAAGGTTTGCCCGGATTGGAATATCATAAAATCTTGAATATGAAGGTAGCTGTCATTATGGGATCGACAAGCGACTATGACATCATGTCTGCTGCGATCCAGGTACTCGAAGACTTCGGCGTCGAGTATGAAAAGAAGGTCATCAGCGCGCACAGGACACCGGACCTCATGTGCGAATATGCGAAATCTGCAAGGGAGCGCGGTATCGGTGCCATCATTGCCGGTGCCGGCGGTGCGGCTCATGTGGCCGGAGTCGTTGCAGGTATGACTACGGTGCCGGTGATCGGGGTGCCTATCCAGACCAAGGCTCTCGGAGGCATGGACTCCCTGCTGTCAATAGTGCAGATGCCGTCAGGCATTCCTGTAGCCACCATGGCCATAAACGGGGCGAAGAATGCAGGACTGCTTGCCGTGGAGATACTCGCCCTGACTGACGAGGGGCTGCACAGGAAGCTGCTGGATTTCAGGCAGGCGCAGACTCGGAAGGTTCTCGACGCAACAATATAGCCGATGTCCGGTCAGGAATACATACAGGTGGGGTGATGCGGGGTATGTGCCGGCTCACGCCACCTTCTTGGATTTATGGATACCCGGCTCCGGCATACCGGCGGATTCGAGTATCGCATGTCAGGCCGGGCTTTTCGGGGACGGAAAATCCTTGCGGAGACGGGAAATCCTTGCGGAACGGAAAATTTAGGAAAATAGGGACGGACAGTCCTGACTCACGTCAATAATCATGAGCAACAACTATCGTATCTTTGTAGAAAAATATCCTGAATTCCAGGTGGAGGCAAGAAGCCTTCTGAATGAACTCAACGAGAACCTGAGGCTGTCTCTGCCCGGCCTCAGACTGCTGAATGTCTATGACCTGTTCGGCTTCACGCCGGAGCTGCTGGAAAAGAGCAGGTACAGCGTATTCGGTGAGATCGTCACCGACAATGTTACGGACAGCTGTGACTTGTCCGGCGTCAGATATATTGCGGTGGAATACCTCCCCGGGCAGTTTGACCAGAGGGCGGCTTCTGCCGTTGAATGCGTGAAGCTGATCGAGCCTGATGCGGATGTCAGGATCAAGAGTTCCAGACTGATTATCCTTGATCCGGATACGGACGAGGAGACACTGGCGAAAATCAGGCATTATTATATCAACGCTGTGGAATCAAGGGAGAAGGACCTCTCCAGGCTGAGCGACACCGAGCAGGCTCCTGTCATTCCTGTACAGGTACTTGAAGGTTTCACTGCCATGCAGGAAGCAGACCTTGATCCGTATTGCAGGAAGATGGGACTTGCAATGAACGCGGATGATCTGATGGAGGTCGTGAAATACTTCAGGGAGGAAGGCCGCGACCCGTATGAGACGGAGCTGAGGATACTCGATACATATTGGAGCGACCATTGCCGGCACACTACCTTCACAACCGAGCTTGAAGATGTCAAGGTGGATGAATCCTTCATCAAGACAGAGATAGACGGCACATGGTCCCTTTATCTCAGGCTGAGGAAGGAGCTCGGGAGAGAGGACAGGGGGCTGAATCTTATGGATCTCGCCACGATCGGTGCCAAATATCTCAGAAAGCAGGGCCTTCTTGACGACATGGAGGTGAGTGAAGAGAACAACGCCTGCAGCATTTACGTGGATGTGGATGTGGACGGCAAGATCGAGAAATGGCTGCTGCAGTTCAAGAACGAGACCCACAACCATCCGACGGAAATAGAGCCGTTCGGGGGTGCGGCCACATGTCTCGGCGGTGCCATCAGGGACCCTCTTTCAGGCAGAAGCTATGTATACCAGGCCATGCGTGTGACCGGCGCCGGCAATATATGGCAGCCTGTTTCCGAGACTATACCGGGGAAGCTTCCGCAGAAGGTCATAAGCCGCAAGGCGGCCCACGGTTATTCAAGCTACGGCAACCAGATAGGACTTGCCACAACACATGTGCGTGAGATCTATCATGACGGATATGTCGCCAAGAGACTTGAGGTCGGCGCAGTGGCAGGTGCTGTCAAGGCAGAGAATGTCCGCAGGGAGTCACCGGTCCCGGGGGACATAGTGCTTCTGCTTGGAGGCAGGACAGGACGCGACGGCATAGGAGGGGCTACTGGCTCTTCCAAGGAGCACACCGAGGCCTCGCTTGAGACCTGCGGCAGCGAAGTGCAGAAAGGCAACGCACCTGAAGAACGCAAGCTGCAGAGGCTGTTCCGCCGTCCGGAGGTGACCCGTCTCATCAAGAAATCAAACGATTTCGGCGCCGGTGGAGTCAGTGTCGCCATAGGCGAGCTGACAGACGGCCTCGACATATATCTCGACAGGGTGCCCGTAAAGTACAGCGGGCTCAACACCACGGAGCTTGCCATAAGCGAATCCCAGGAGAGGATGGCCGTGGTGATAGATGCCGGTGACAGGGATGAATTCGAATCTTACTGCCGGAGCGAGAATGTGGAAGTGACCCATGTGGCTGATGTTACCGATACCAGGCGTATGCGCATGTATAACAAGGGCAGGCTTATGGTCGATCTTTCCCGCTCATTCATAGACAGTGCGGGTGCAAGGCACTACGCCAAGGCCGAGATCGCTCCGGTGGAGGACAGGAATCCGTTTGTCCGTGAAATACCGGGCAAGAACCTGAAGGAAAAGATATTCAACAATCTCCAGGACCCGAATGTCACTTCCCAGAAAGGCCTGATAGAGATGTTTGACTCGACCATAGGACGTTCGACCGTGCTTATGCCGTTCGGAGGATGTCTCCAGACCACCGAGACCCAGGTATCTGTGCAGAAGCTTCCGACAGACGGCTATACGGACACAGCCAGCATAATGGCTTTCGGCTACAATCCGTTCATATCAGAATGGAGCCCGTATCACGGAGCGGCATATTCTGTGGTGGAGGCCTGCGCCAAGGTGGTGGCTGCAGGAGCGTCATACGACAGAATGAGATTCTCCTACCAGGAATATTTCGAGAGGATGCATGACGCCAGGTCATGGGGAAAGCCGCTCAGCGCATTGCTCGGCGCCCTGAAGATGCAGGTGGACATGGGCCTGCCTTCCATCGGAGGAAAAGATTCCATGAGCGGAACATTCGAGCACATCAATGTGCCGCCTATGCTGATGGCATTCGGTATCACGACGGTCAATGCCGGACGTGTGATCTCTCCGGAACTGAAATGGGAAGGCAACCGCCTTTATCTGATAAAGCATACGCCGCTTCCAGACTATATGCCGGATACGGACCAGCTCAAGGCCAATTTCAGGTTTGTGGAGAATCAGATTGCCTCAGGCAACATAGTATCTGCCTATGCCCTCGGGTTCGGAGGCCTTGCAGAGGCAATCTGCAAGATGTCATTCGGCAACGCGTTCGGAGTGGACGTGAATGTGGACGAGAAGGAACTCTTCAATTACAGCTACGGCTCCATTCTCGTGGAGTCGGAGAAGGAACTGGACTACCCGCAGGCAATTTATCTCGGCGATGTGACATCGGGCGAAGACGGGAATCTGTCTGTCAACGGCTGCAAGATGTCCATTTTCGAACTCATGTATGCCAACGGGGCAAAGTTTGCCAGGATATATCCGGATACGTGCGAGCCGTCCCACAAGGCACTTGTGCCTGAAGGCCTGCATGACAGGAAGACTCCGAAGGCAAGAGAGGCCATACGCTACAAAGGAACTCCGGTGGAGACTCCTGTCGTCTATATTCCGGTATTCCCGGGAACCAACTGCGACTATGACACTGCCAAGGCTTTCCGCAAGGCTGGCGCTGAGGTAAGGATGGGGGTATTCTGCAATCTGCACGGAGAGGATATTTCCACTTCGATAGCGCGGATGAAGAAGAATATTTCCGAATGCCACATACTTGCACTTGCCGGAGGCTTTTCTGCCGGAGATGAGCCGGACGGGAGCGGCAAGTTCATAGCAAATGTGCTGAACAACAGGGATATTTCCGAAGCAATACAGGAACTGCTCGGCAGAGGAGGTCTGATTCTCGGTATCTGCAACGGTTTCCAGGCGCTTGTCAAGTCCGGACTGCTTCCTTACGGGAAGCCGGGCTTGGTGACCAGGGAATCCCCTACACTTTTCAGAAACGATATCAACAGACATATATCGCAGATGGTGACTACCAGGGTGTCTTCGACCGGTTCACCTTGGCTTTCAGGGTTTTCCATAGGAGACCTCCATACTGTGGCGGTGAGCCACGGGGAGGGCAAGTTCGTGGTGAACGAGAAGCTTGCAAGGGAATTGTTCGAGAACGGTCAGGTGGCATTCCAGTATGTGGATCCTGTCACCGAGGAGGTCACGATGGATTCTCCGTACAATCCTAACGGTTCGTATTACGCCATAGAAGGAATAATAAGCAGGGACGGACAGATCCTTGGCAAGATGGGCCATACGGAGAGGTACGAGAACAATACGTTCAAGAATATAGAGGAAGAGCTCGAACAGCCTCTGTTCGCCAATGCCGTCAATTATTTCAGGGGGAAATAAAATGGACAGGCTTTTGTTTGACGGAGGATCCTACAGGGTGTTCCAGGCGGATGATCCTGATCTGGTGATTATAGAATATACTGACGTCATCACTGCATTCGGAGGTGTCAAGAAGGCTGTCATCAAGGGGAAGGGCAGGATAAATGCCGCCATAGCTTCGATGGTGGCCGAATACCTCGGGCGCCATGGCGTGGACAGCCATTTCATCAGCAGGGCCGGAGAAGACAGTATCCTGTGCAGAAAGGTGGAGATGATAAGGCTCGAAGTCATAGTCCGCAATGTCATAGCCGGCACCATGGCCCGGAAACTCGGGGTAAAGGAAGGTTTCCGTCCGGACAATACCGTCATCGACCTCTGCTACAAGAACGAGGATCTGGGTACGCCGCTGATCAACGACCATTATGCCGTGGCATTGGGGCTGGCAACATACGGGGAGCTCGGTATCATATATGACTATGCCCGGAAGATCAACGACTTCCTGTCCTCCCTCATGAATGATGTCGGCATCGTGCTTGTGGATTTCAAGCTTGAATTCGGACGGGATGGCAGCGGCAGGATAGTCGTGGCTGACGAGCTGACTCCGGACAATGCCAGATTCTGGGACATGGCATCCCGGGAAAAGCTGGACAGGGACCGTTTCAGACGTGATATGGGACATGTAGGCGAAGCATACAGGACAATTTACGAGCGGCTTTGCTCGATTCTGGGGAAAGAAGAAGATGCACAGTAATGACGATATGAGGGAAATCCATGAGGAGTGCGGCGTTTTCGGGGTCTATGGTGTCCCGGATGCCGCCTCCCTGACATATTATGGCCTGCATTCATTGCAGCACAGGGGCCAGGAAGGCTGCGGGATAGTGTCGGTAAGTCCTGACGGGGTCTTCCGCAGGGTGAAAGGCGAGGGCCTTGTGACCGAGGTGTTCAACGGCGACAGGATAGCTTCCCTGGAGGGGATGATGTCAATAGGGCACGTGCGGTATTCCACGACAGGAGGCGGAGGAATCGAGAATGTCCAGCCTTTCCTGTTCAGGCACAATACCGGGGATTTCGCCCTTGCCCACAATGGCAACATAGTGAATTCCAAGGAGCTGCGACGCTATCTCGAAGACAGGGGAAGCCTTTTCCAGTCATCTTCGGACAGCGAGATACTTGCGCACCTCATCAAGAAACAGTCCTATGACAGGAATGCTCCGAGGATCTTTGCCATCGAGGAGGCGCTGAACATGATAGAGGGAGCTTTTGCATTCCTGGTGATGACTTCAGGGCGGCTCTATGCCTGCAGGGACAAATATGGGTTGAGGCCGTTGTCTCTCGGCAGGCTTGGAGACGGCTATGTGGTGAGCAGCGAGACATGCGCATTCGATGTGATCGGAGCGGAATTCATCCGGGACATAGAGCCTGGAGAGGTGGTGACGATAGACCATCACGGTATAAGGAGCAGACGTTATTCGGAATTCCGGAAGCATGACATGTGTGCGATGGAGTACATATATTTCTCAAGGCCTGACAGTGACATAGAGGGCCGGAATGTCCACAGTTTCCGCAAGGAGACCGGCCGGCTGCTGTACAGGGAGGCTCCGGCAGATGCCGATATCGTGGTGGGCGTGCCGGATTCGAGCCTCAGCGCCGCAATGGGATACAGCGAGGCGTCCGGGCTTCCGTACGAGATGGGGCTGATCAAGAACAAGTATATCGGAAGGACTTTCATACAGCCGTCCCAGGCTCTCAGAGAGAAAGGGGTAAGGATGAAGCTTTCCGCCGTGAAGACCATAGTGAAGGACAAGAGGGTGGTGCTCATTGATGATTCCATAGTGAGAGGTACCACGTCAAGGAGAATTGTCCGGATGTTGCGTGATGCCGGGGCCAGAGAGGTGCATCTCAGAATAGCCAGCCCGCCTATCAAGACACCGTGTTTCTATGGTGTGGACATTTCCACGTATGACGAGCTTATATGTGCCAGGAAACAGACGGCTGAAGTGTGCGAAAGCCTTGGAGCGGATTCCCTCGCCTTTCTTTCGACAGGAGCGCTTTTCGAGGCGGGAAGACGCAGCGAGTTGTGCCTTGCATGTTTTACTGGTGAATATCCTACGGCCCTGTACCAGAGCATAGAGGAAGCCAATAAGGAAAGCAAGAACTGACGGTCATGACGGTACTGGGGATAGATGTAGGCGGCAGCACGACCAAGATCGCAGGTCTTGAAGACGGAAAACTGCGCTCGTCGCAGTGCATTACGGCTGCCGATCCGGTGACGTCACTGTTCGGTGCGCTCGGCAAGTATATTTATGAAAACAGCCTTTCCCTGTCAGATATCGCCCAGGTGATGCTTACAGGGGTCGGAAGCGCTTATGTGGAAGGTGAGCTTTACGGGATTCCTTCCGCCAGGGTGGATGAGTTCGAAGCCAATGCCTTGGGTGCCGGCTACGGAAGCAGTCTGGACAGGATGGTGGTGGTGAGCATGGGTACGGGGACATCATTCATAAAGGTGGAGAATGGCACCTACACCCACCTCGGAGGTCTTGCCATCGGCGGAGGCACACTCCAGGGCCTGTCAGGTATCATCCTCAAGACCACGGACATAGGAAAGGTGGTCTCGATGGCGCTTGGCGGTTCAGTATCCAATGTGGACCTGCAGATAAGGGACATATCCAGGACGGAGCTTCCGGGACTGCCGATGGATGTCACGGCATCCAATTTCGGGAAGGCAGATGCAGTCTCCTCAGGTGAGGATATTGCGGCGGGAATCATCAACATGATATTGCAGACTATCGGAAGTTCTGCTAACTTTATAGCCCGCAATACCGGAATAAAGGATTTTGTCTGCATCGGCAACATGTCACAGCTGCCGCAGTGCAGGCCTTTGTTCGACAGGATAGAAAGACTCTATGGAATCCGGTTCCACATACCGGAGCATACAGGATTCCGTACGGCGATAGGTGCGGCATTGAGCTATTACAGGAAATTATAGAACAAGAATATTAATCCGTCAGGCCGGACATATCCCTCCGGCAGGAGCGTGTGCCTGACGTCTAACAAAGGTTTTTATGGCAGTAAGTTATGAGAAGGCAGGAGTCAACCTTGAAGCAGGATACGAGGTTGTCCGCAGAATCAAAAGTCATGTGTCATCCACGTCCCGTCCGGGCGTGATGGGAAATATCGGCTCTTTCGGAGGCATGTTCGACCTTGCTTCCCTGAATGTCAGGGAGCCTGTGCTTGTCAGCGGTACTGACGGCGTGGGAACGAAGTTGAAGCTTGCATTTGCGATGGACAAGCATGACACTATCGGTATCGATGCCGTGGCCATGTGCGTGAACGATGTCCTGGCTCAGGGAGCGGAGCCTCTTTTCTTCCTGGATTATGTCGCTGTCGGACACAACGAGCCGGCAAAGATCGAGGCCATTGTCTCAGGCGTGGCTGAAGGGTGCCGCCAGGCCGGATGCGCCCTTGTCGGAGGCGAGACGGCTGAAATGCCGGGGATGTATGCTGACGGAGAGTACGACATAGCAGGGTTTACTACCGGAGTTGTCGAGAAGTCCAGGCTCATTGACGGTTCCAAGGTGAAGTCGGGAGATGTTCTTGTCGGTATCGCGTCTTCGGGAATCCACTCCAACGGTTTCAGCCTGGTGAGGAAGATATTCTCAGACAACGGTCTTGATCTCAGGACGGCATATCCTGAGCTCGGCGGGGCAGTGCTGGGCGAGGTGGCCCTGACACCTACCAAAATCTATGTGAAGCAGGTGCTGGATGTGATACGCCAGTGTGATGTCCACGGTGTCGCCCATATAACCGGAGGCGGTTTTGACGAGAATATTCCGCGCATACTGCGGGAAGGACAGGGTATCCGCATCAATGAAGGAAGCTGGGAGATACTCCCTATCTTCGGTTTCCTGGAGAAATACGGGAAGATCGCCCATCGTGAGATGTTCAATATCTTCAACATGGGTATCGGCATGGTGCTGGCGATGGATGCATCCGAAGCGGACAAGGCTGTCTCCATACTTGAGGGACACGGCGAGAAGGCTTCCGTCATCGGCTGCATAACTGATACGCCGGGTGTGGAAATAGCATAGGGTGGAGTGTCCCTGAAGAAGGGGCGCACCATCTGCAATATATCGGAGAAAGGATGGCGGGGAACATGTCCCGGGCCGTCCTTCCTGCCGGCAGGCGACTGGGGATAGGGTAAGATCCGGATTTCGGGGAAACCTTAACGATGTCCGACGGAATCCCCTGATGCCGAGTATAATGATCCGTCGGACTATGTAAGATTATCATGAGGGCGTTATTTAGCGTAAGCGACAAGACTGGCGTCGTGGAATTTGCCAGCCAGCTCATCTCCCTGGGGTGGGAGATAATTGCTACGGGCGGGACCATGAAAATGCTGCAGGATGCAGGGCTCAAGGTCATCAATATCAGTGAAGTCACAGGTTTCCCTGAAATATGTGACGGCAGGGTGAAGACACTTCATCCCAAGGTGCACGGGGCACTCCTTGGCAGGCGTGACCTGGAAAGCCACCGCCGTCAGCTGAAAGAAAACGGAATAGAGTACATCGACATGGTGTGCGTGAACCTGTACCCGTTCAGACAGACTATCGCCAAGCCGGGAGTCACGATGGAAGAGGCTGTGGAGAATATCGATATCGGAGGTCCGTCAATGCTGCGCAGCGCTGCCAAGAACTGGAAGGATGTCACAGTAGTATGTTGTCCGGAGGATTATGCTACGGTGCTGGACGAAATCAAGGCCGGGGGCAACACTACACCGGAGACCCGTCTCAAGCTTTCTGCCAAGGCATATACGCATACCGCCGAATACGATATCATGATCGCCACATACATGCGCGCACAGGCTGGTCTGAACGAGAAGCTCTTTCTTGAATATGACCTCAGACAGAGTCTGCGCTACGGTGAGAATCCTCACCAGGAGGCCAAGTTCTACGCTTCTGCCGGGAAGGTGTCCTACTCCCTCGCCACGGCTGAACAGCTGAACGGCAAAGAGCTGTCCTACAACAATATTCAGGATGCCAACGCTGCTCTCAATATAGTACGGGAATTCGACGAGCCTTTCTGCGTCGGCCTGAAGCACATGAATCCTTGCGGAGCAGCCATAGGAAAGGATGTCACAGAGGCATGGCAGAAGGCGTTCGAGGCTGACAAGGTCAGCATCTTCGGAGGTATAGTGGCTGTCAACAGGGAAATCGGCAAGGACGCGGCTCTGCTCATGAAGCCTGTATTCCTTGAGATAATCATGGCTCCTTCATTTACCGATGAGGCTCTCGAAATACTTTGTGCCAAGAAGAATCTCCGTCTTCTCAAGGTGGATATGACGAAGGACAATGAAGTGCACAAGCAGTATGTGAGCATGAACGGAGGACTGCTCGTACAGGACCAGGACCTGACGACCAGGACCGTAGTGCCGGAGATGTGCGTGACGGAGACAAGGCCGGACGAAGATCTGATGGCAGACCTGAATTTCGCATGGCGCATAGTCAAGCACGTGAAGTCCAATGCCATCGTGGTGGTCAAGGATGGCATGACCCGCGGCGTGGGTGCCGGCCAGATGAACCGTATCGGTTCCGCGGAGATCGCCCTTAAGGAAGCAGAGGCTGCATACGGTGAAATGGGACAGGATGTCCGCAAGGCCGGGCTTGTCATGGCTTCCGACGGCTTCTTCCCGTTCGATGACTGTGTGTCACTTGCCGCTGAATATGGCGTAAAGGCTATCGTACAGCCGGGCGGAAGTATCCGGGACAATGATTCCATAGCGAAGGCAAACGAAAACCATATATCGATGCTTTTCACAGGCATGCGTCATTTCAAGCATTGACGCGGCTTACGGCATTGGCATCAGGAGCTTTATCATGAAGAAAATTCTTTTGACCGTCTGCACCGTGATTTTCTCCTTCCACGGCATGCAGGTGAACGGGCAGCCCCTCAAGGACCTTTTCAACAAGGAAAACATCATGGAGGCGGTAGGTACTGTGGTGAAGGAACTTGACGTGATACCTGAAAACATCGAAGGAGAGTGGTCATATTCCGGTATCGCGGTCAGGCTGACAGGGGACAATGCGCTTGCGAACGCAGCTTCAACCCTCGCCGCAGGACAGATAGAGGAAACGCTTGACGGGTACCTGGAGAAGATAGGGCTTCGCCAGGATACTTTCAGCTACACTTTCAATGCCGACAGCACCTTTGTCACTGTATCGGGCAAGATAAAGTTCCCGGGCACCTATTCATTCTCTCCGGAGGATGACAGCATCATACTTGACTACGGGAAAAGCGGCCGGCTCGGGGGCGTGTCTCTCAGGGCTGAGGCCGCAGTTTCCCTGACTGACATGGAACTGCTTTTCAATGCGGACAAGCTGCTTGACTTCATTGAGAAGATATCTTCGGTAGCAGGGGATACCGCCCTCAAGTCTGTGGGTGCGCTTGCAGGACAGTATGACGGGATCAAGATAGGTTTTGAACTTTCACGTGTCCAGGCGTCAGGGACAGGAAAATGATGCCGGCCGGACATTGTTGTACAGAGAACAGAAAAATAATGTCGTTTTTATGAAACATAAGGTATTGGTTGTGGGTGGCGGAGGCAGGTGCCATGCGATAGTGGATGCTCTCTCCCGCTCTCCGAAGGTAGGAAAGATATATTGCGCCCCCGGCAATGCCGGGATAGCGGCCCAGGCCGAATGTGTGCCGCTGAAGGATACGCAGGTTGTGGAACTCAGGGATTTCGCGCTGGCGGAAGGTATTGACCTTACGGTCGTAGGCCCTGAAGCCGCCCTTGCCGCAGGTATTACAGATGAGTTCAACAAGGCCGGGCTCAGGATTTTCGGACCGTCAAAGGCTGCTGCTACGATTGAATCGAGCAAGGATTTCGCCAAGCGTCTGATGGCGAAGTACAATGTTCCTACCGCAGCCTTCAGGACATTCGAGGATTACGGCGAGGCAGCCGAATACGTGAAGGCCGGTACATTTCCGGTAGTGTTGAAGTATGACGGTCTTGCCGCAGGAAAGGGAGTGGTCATTGCAGGAGACCTGGCCGGTGCCGAGGCTGCATTGAAGGATATGCTCCTTGACGACAAGTTCGGCAAAGGGCGTGTCGTGGTGGAGGAATACCTGACAGGACCGGAATTCTCATTCATGTGCTTTGTAGACGGTGCAGATGTCTGGCCTATGACTGTATCACAGGACCATAAACGTGCCTTCGACGGAGACAAGGGCCCGAATACCGGGGGAATGGGAGCTTATTCTCCTGTGCCGCTCATCACTGACGAGGATCTGGAATATTCCCTCGAGAAGATAATGAAGCCTGTGGCTGCCGGCATGGTAGCCGAAGGATGTCCGTTCAAGGGCGTGCTTTACGGCGGGCTGATGAAGACACCGGCCGGCATTAAGGTCATCGAATTCAACTGCCGCTTCGGCGATCCTGAGACGGAGGTGGTGCTGCCGCGTCTGAAGACGGACATATACGATGTGTTTTCTGCCGTAGTGGACGGGACGCCGATGCCTGAGCTGGAATGGTCCTCTGATGCGGCCCTCGGCTTTGTCCTGGCTTCCGAAGGCTATCCGGGACAGTATGAAAAGGGGCATGCCATACACGGGCTTGACGATGCTGAGGCACTTGGGAACATAAGGATATACCATATGGGTACTGCCATGAAAGACGGCGGTTATGTGACTGCCGGAGGCCGTGTCCTGATGGTCGTTGGCTTCGGAGACGGGCTTAAGGCCGCACAGACCCATGCTTTGAAGGCAGTGGAATGTATCAGGTGTGACAATCTGTTCTACCGCAAGGATATAGGCTGGAGGGTCCTTTAGGGCTTCTCCTTATCGCGGCAATTTGTGCAGGCACAATTGCACTCTGATTTTCAACGGCTTAGAGAAACAACGTTGGAGGCAAAGGAATTTACTTCCGTCCGGACTTACGTTGAAAACAGTCATGGAAAGTCGCTGAAATGTTCATGCCGGTGAATACGGTATCTGAAATTTTCCTAAATTCGTAGCCGGCCTGAATGCCGGAGGAAAGAAAACAAATAAGGAAGATATCATGATAATAAGCGGAAAAGAACTTTCAGCGAGACTGAAGGAGGACATGAGAGGCGAAGTGTCTACATTCCCTGAGAAATACGGAAGGGTGCCTCATCTTGTAGTCATACTTGTCGGAGATGATTCGGCAAGCGCATCGTATGTCAAAGGCAAGGCCAAGGCATCCGAATTCGTGGGAATCCGCAACACTACGGTGCACAGGCCTGCCACCATACCGGAAGAGGAGCTACTGGACCTGATCCGCAGCCTCAATGCCGACGACACTGTGGACGGGATACTGGTACAGCTCCCGTTGCCGGACCATATCTCGGAAGCCAGGGTCATAGAGACCATTTCCAAAGAGAAGGATGTGGACGGATTCCACCCTCTGAATGTTGCCGCACTCTGGCAGAAACAGCCGTGTACGCTTCCATGCACCCCTAAGGGCATCATCAAGATGCTGAAATTCGCCGGGGTGGAGATCAAAGGGAAACGTGCCGTGGTGATAGGCCGCAGCAATATCGTAGGGCTTCCGGTAGCCAAGCTTCTGCTGGACGAGAATGCGACCGTCACAATCGCTCACAGCCGTACCGGGAATCTGCCGTCTGTCACCAGGGAGGCAGATATCCTTGTGGTGGCGATAGGGAAGCCGCGTTTCGTGACGGCAGACATGGTGTCTGACGGGGCTGTTGTCATAGACGTGGGGGTAAACCGTGATCCCGAAACGGGAAAACTGTGCGGAGATGTGGACTTCGATGCCGTGGCTTCCAAGGCGTCTGTCATCACCCCGGTCCCTGGAGGTGTAGGCCCTATGACCATCTGCTGCCTTATGGAGAACACCATAGAATGTTTCCTCCGGAAAGTTGCCAGGTGACGAAGGCCTCTACTCTTCCAATTCGATACCGACTTTCTCCAGAATATCCTTTTCCAGGGCATCGATGCCTCCTGGATAGGTCCTTTCAATGATGTCTGCAGGCTTCTCGCCGCGTTCTCTTGTCATCATCGCCCTTGCTGTGTCGTCATAGCCCTTGTCAATGATGATTGTGATGATTATATGCGACAGTGCGTATGCAAGGCCGTCATCGGTAGACTGCATTTTATTGTAGTCATTGTGGGATATTTCAAGGAACGGCCGGATGTCGCTTCCTCTTGTAAGGGCCGCCGACTTCACCTTGACAATATCACGCGGGTCGAGTACATGGTATGACGAACCGTCCCTGCCTGTATGCCATGAGACAAAATATCTGGTTATCCCGGAGCTGAACCATGTGGGTGCCGGGACATTCTTTGCCGCGCTTCTGACAATGTGCCGGCTCAAAAGGTCTGTGAGATTGATGACGTTTCTGTCCGGATCTGTCCCGTCATAGCCGACAAGCAGTCCTGTCTTTTCCTTGCTCATATAGAATGTCCTGTACCTTGATGTATTGACAGAACGCCCGAATTCATTTTCCAGGAAGACTGCGGCACTGTCCCTGTCCGTGAAGCAGTGGATTGTGAAATCCAGGTCCGGCTCCAGGCCAAGTCTTTTCAAGTATGCCATTTCCGCTGATATCCGCTTTTCCGCAGCTTCCTTCACCTGACTGTCGACAGGGTCATGCATCCAATGTATTTCAGTCAGGGCTTCTTTGCGAGGGGCTTCCTGCATCTGTATTTCCGGTCCTGGCTTCCTGTTCCTGAGATATTTTTTCTTTTCTCTCCTGCTCATTTCCATGGTCACCAGCTTGTCAGGGTTCCATGCCGTGACATCAATGCTCTCATGCGGTCTCACTACGCCGGATACCGTGCTGAAGCAAGGTATGAAATGTGTGTACGGGTAGCTGACCGCTTCACTGTCGCTGAACTTGTTCCGGTCAAGGAAGAAAAATGAAATCGAAACGCCGGACAGACCGGCTCTGCCTACCGGCATCCCGGGAAAGACAGTTTCACCAGGCATGACGAAACATTCCGACATCATCATATACGCGGCGAAGGTCTTGTCGCTGTGGTAGACGAGCAGTTGCCTGGGATCCTTGACAATGCAGGCCGTACCGTACCTCACTGCATAGACCGTATCACCCGGCACAATGTCGAAATTCATTGTCTTCATCCTTTCCCGCCTGTCTGTACGCCAGCAGACCTGTTTTCCCTCTGCGACCGGCAGGATATAAGGGAATTCAGCATTGAATTTTTTCGGGAAACTCCCTTTGTACGAGTAATATCGTCCCGGTGAATTGAACGGGTTCTGTACATTGGACCCTTGTCTCTGAGTGAAAATGGTGGTACGCCCCGGACGCAGTATGTATGCCCTGTCGTTCAGACGGAACATATAGTAGTCGCAGTAGTCTGAATTGTAGTAATTCAGCTGTGTGTCACCGTTGTCTGCAGTCTCAAATTTGCCTTTGACATCATTTTCCGATACTTTGACAATGTCATTCAGAGACTGGGCTCCGACGTATTGGCAGACTGTAAGTCCGACCGATATCGCCGCCATGATGTAAGTGCTCTTTTTCATAAGGAAAGATATGGTTGTTGTTATAAAGGTTGGTTTCAGCCTTATTTGTCCAGTTTATAGCAGTTCAATCCTATTTCCGGGACATAGACACGGGTGACAGGAGTCCCGAAATCTTCCACCACGAATTCTCCGGCTCCGTTAAGTGTGGCGGCAAGCAGATGTCCGGCCAAGGCTGAGTAATCACTGCGTCCCACGGTGACGTGCAGGTGGAGATAGGTTTTGCCGTCCATCAGCGATATGTTTCCTGTCAGGTTGGCAATCTCCATCTGTTCCCGATAGGACTTGTCCTCGTATAGCTTGGTTTTGGGATTGAAGAAACGGAGTGTCAGTTCATCAATCGCCCCGATCCCGTCAATTGTGCCCGACATGATGCCCTGTTCTTCACAGAAAGCGCTCAGAGCTTTGACGATTTCTGCGCGGTTTCGGATGCTGACAACATACTTGTTGCCGATTTGCTTGTAAGTGTACATATCTTGTAGGTTTTTCATCAGATTTACCATGCCTGCTCCGTCGGATGGCATCCGTTCTGCGGATACTGTCTCATAAGCGGTGCCACGGAATCCCTCATGATCATTTCCGGAGAAAGCTCAATCTGTGTCCGTATTTCCGTGTGTCCGGATATGCTTCTGTGCAGGAGTTTGACAGCCATCTTGCCCATTTCGTCCACCTTCTGTCCGATACGGGTGACCGCCGGCTCCAGGAAGTCAAGATAGAGATAATTGTCGAATGATACCAGGGAGATGTCTTCTGGAATCCTGAGTCCGGCCTCTCTGACGGCCTTTATGACACCCATCCCGATGTTGTTGCTCAACGCGAAAATCGCCGTCGGCCTGGTCTCGTTGTTAAGCAGGAACTTAGTCTCAAGGTAGCCGTTCTGTATCGAGAACTCGTTACCTACAATCTGGATTCTGTCTTCAAGACCGTTTTCCTTCATCACGGTCCGGAAGCCGTCGACACGTCTCTTGTTGGTGGTGGCTGACGGGGGACCCTGTATGCAGACTATGTCCTTGTGGCCGTTTCTGACAAGAAGCGATGCAGCCATGCAGCCTCCATGGAAATTGTTGGTCACCACGTAGGGGAGCGAGGAATTCTCGTAATATCTGTCCACCAATATTATAGGTACGCACTGGCTGGCCGTCTGTTCCAGATACACGGGGTTGTTTCCGCAAGGTACGATGATGATGCCGTCCACCTGCCGTGACAGCATGGTGGTGATGGATGAATTCTGGTTTTCCTCATCCTCCATGGTGTCGGCTACAATCGTGATATAGCCGTATCGTCTGGCATCCTGAATTATCACACTGGCTATTTCGGCAAAATACGGATTGGCCAAAGACGGTACAAGAAGCCCTATTGTCTGGGTCTTGTTCTTGCGCAAATTTTTAGCAACGAGATCCGGGGTGTATCCACATCTTTCCGCTTCGTCGAGAATGATCTCCGCGGTCTTTCTGGAAATTCGGCTTAAGTGAGCCTTATTGTTTAATACTCTGGAGATTGTGGCTTTGGAAAATCCAGTGTTTCTTGCAATGGTCTCTAATGTGGTCTTCATCGCAGCCCGTGTTTCAGTGTTGTGCAAAATTATGAAATGTTTCGCAAAAAATCATGCATGAACATGAAAATTATGGTCCTGAATGGAAGATACCTTGGATTTAATTGAATAAATTGCACGGAAGAAAGAGGCGGAAAGGCTTGTCCGCATGCAGCCGTGCCGCCCGGGATAACACTTGAAAGACAAACAATAACCATATATCCGTAATGAAATCAAGGAAGATACTTGTCATTGGCAGCAGTAATACTGACATGACAGTCAAGACAGACAGGCTTCCGGCTCCCGGCGAAACTGTGCTTGGAGGCGTGTTCACCATGGGACATGGCGGCAAGGGCGCCAATCAGGCCGTTGCCGCGAAAAGACTCGGAGGCGATGTCTCTTTCGTATGCAAGGTGGGGAAGGATCTTTTCGGCGAAAATTCCGTGCAGAATTATGACAGGGAAGGGATTGACACTTCTCATATCATATATTCGGACAAGCCGTCAGGCGTGGCCCTTATCAATGTGGATGCGGAAGCCGAGAATTCCATATCTGTGGCTTCCGGAGCCAATATGGATTTCACCCCGGAAGATATCCGCAGGACAGGTGATGTCATAAGGGAGTCCGGCATACTCCTTCTGCAGCTTGAAATCCCGGTCGGAACAGTGCTTGAGGCTGCGAGGACGGCATCTGAAGCAGGTACTTTCGTCGTGCTGAATCCGGCTCCGGCGTGTGATCTGCCGGAAGAGCTCTACCGTCATGTATCCCTGATGATTCCTAACGAGACTGAAGCGTCACAGATGTCCGGAATCCAGGTGAGGGATCTCGATACTGCCGAGGCGGCCGCCAGGGTGCTTGTGGGGCGCGGGGCAGGTAATGTGATCATAACTTTGGGAGCCAGAGGCGCCCTGATATACGGAAAGGACGGTGCGGTCCATATACCTTCTCGCAAGGTCGACGCTGTGGACACTACTGCTGCCGGCGACACTTTCTGCGGGGCATTGTGCGTGGCCCTTTCCGAGGGCCGGAGCCTGCAGCAGGCCGCTGTATTCGCTTCCGCCGCCTCTTCAATAGCCGTCACACGTTCCGGAGCGCAGGAATCCATCCCGCAGAGAGACGAGACCGATGGTGTCCTGTCTGCCTGGGGTAAGACATTATGACGTTACGATTTCTTCGAAATCCCTTTCCTTTTTCGTGTCACCCTCTTAAATTCATTCCATTCATTTCATCGAATTCACGTTAACACTAAAAAATAAATTGGTATGTTTATAGTCAACAGCTATACTCTCGCCGTGATATTCTGTTTTGTCACGATGATGTGCTGGGGCTCATGGGGCAATACCCAGAAGCTGGCAGCAAGGAACTGGAGATACGAACTTTTCTATTGGGACTATGTCATAGGAATGCTTCTTTTCTCGCTGGTCATCTCTTTCACAATGGGAAGTTTCGGCTCCCAGGGAAGATCTTTTGTCGCTGACCTTTCACAGGCTGACGCCTCCAATATATGGAGCGTGATTATTGGCGGCGTCATTTTCAACGCTTCCAATATATTGTTGTCCGCATCAACATCCATGGCGGGGATGTCGGTGGCTTTCCCGCTCGGAGTCGGCTTGTCCCTTGTGCTTGGCGTGATAATCAATTATATAGGGGCACCGAAAGGAGATCCTGTAATCTTGTTTCTCGGTGTCGCCCTGATAGTCATTGCCATAATATGCAACGGAATTGCATCGGGCAGAATGCAGAAAGACAGGGCTGCCCAGGATTCCGGGAAGAACAGGAAGGGAATCGTGCTTGCGGTGACAGCCGGGATCCTCATGTCGTTCTTCTACCGCTTTGTGGCCAAGGCCATGGACCTGGACAATTTTGAACATCCGGCCGCCGGAATGCTTACTCCCTACAGCGCGATATTCATCTTCTCCGTAGGGGTAGTGCTGAGCAATTTCCTGTTCAACACACTGGTCATGAGGTTCCCGTTCTCAGGAGAACCGGTATCGGTCAGAGAGTATTTCAAGGGCAGCTTGGGGACCCATCTGACAGGGATGCTGGGCGGGGCGATATGGTGCCTCGGCACGGCGTTCAGCTATATTGCATCAGGCCAGGCAGGTGCGGCGATATCATACGCTCTCGGCCAGGGAGCCCCGATGGTCGCTGCAGTCTGGGGCGTGTTCATCTGGAAGGAATTCAAGGGGGCAGACAGGAAGACCGGACTCCTTCTTTTCCTGATGTTCGTATTCTTCATTGCCGGACTGGCTTCCATTATAGCCTCGGGAGGAAACTGACCCGGGGACCTGCCCGGGAACTGACCAACGGCACAAGTTCGGAGAAATCCGTAAAAAATCCTATTTTTGCACCGTTATGCCGCTTTGTCCGGCGTTTGACAATTGATTTGTTTATGAGAAGATCTTTTCTGTTTGTTTTGTTGTCTTGCCTGATGCTGCCGTTCTCCGGCTGCACGGAGAAGACGTCTGTTCCGGTAGTCATATTCGATACGGACATGGGTAATGATGTGGATGACGCCCTGGCCCTTGACATGCTTTACAAGTATGCCGATGCCGGGAAAATAGACCTGGCGGCGATAATGCTTACCAAGGAGGGGCCTGCTGCCATCGGGTTCCTTGATGTGATGGGGACATGGTATGGCTATCCTGACATACCTGTCGGGGTCATACGTGACGGGGCCGACTGTGGGGCGGATTCTCTTTGCTATCTGCACAAGGTGCTGGATATGAAGGCGGCAGACGGAAGCCCGCTTTTCGCCAGAACACATTCTTCCTACGACGGGTTCCCGGAAGCCGTAGACCTGTACCGCAAGACACTGTCCGAGGCACAGGACTCGTCAGTGACAATAGTGTCGGTAGGTTTTTTCACCAACCTGGCCCGCCTTCTGGAGACCGGCCCCGACAAGTATTCCGGGCTTTCCGGCAAGGATCTGGTCAGGAAAAAAGTGAAAAAGGTGTATGCCATGGCCGGCTCCGTAGCCGATACCTCCTTCACTGAATATAACATAGTGACTGATGTGCCTTCCGCACAGAAGTTCTTTTCCGGATGTCCTGTGCCTGTCGCCATAGCGCCGTTCGAGCTCGGTTGTATGGTCAGGTTCCCAGCATCATGTATCGAGAATGATTTCTCATGGACTTCTGCCCATCCTCTTGTAGAGGCTTACAAGTCATATCTGCAGATGCCGTACGACAGGGAAGTGTGGGATCTCACCGCAGTCCTGGCCGCAGTGGAAGGCGATGCCGGCTATTTCTCGGAATCCCCTTCCGGAACGGTGACCGTGAAAGATTCCGGTGCCATCACTTTCCTGGAGGGCAGCGGGAACATGTCTTACCTGTATGCCGATACCGGACAGGCTGAAAAAATGGGAGAACGTTTTGTATCCCTGGTTGTCTGTCCTCCTGCATCTGCCGGAAAATAACCGGAAAATAACCGGAAAATAACCGGAAAATAACCGGAAAATAGCCGGGAAATAATCTCAATTCCGCATATCCAGGCCTTTCCCAGGCCCGCAGGGACGAAAATCCAGTGCGGATATTGCCGTCTGTAACAAATGTTACCGATTCTTTGTTTCCGGGGCGGTATATTTGCCCCCGGAAACATGGAAAAGGGCGCGGCTTGCGCCTGCCGTGTTACAGATGTGTAATATTTGAGATTATAGGAAATGAGATTGAGTAACATAATATTGGCTATGGCGGTGCCTGTGGCTGTGATGCTTTCCTGTACGAAGGAGCAGCTGACGGCACCGGATACAGGAGTCCGGCAGGTGGTATTCCAGGTATGTCCGGAGGATTATGCCGGCAGTCATGATTCCGGACAACACGGGAGCATGACACAGGCCCGGGACCGTCTTGCAGACGGATATGACAAGGTCGAATTCGCCGTCACCGGCCAGGACGGCAATGTTATCGGGAACATTAAGGGCTTCTATGACAGAAACACTTCATCGATAAATATTGAAGGTCTGCAGGAGGGCAGTTACCGCCTTCTTGTGCTCGGGATCAAGGGTGATTCCGCTGAAGATGGCGCGGAAATACATGCCATGTCGCATGCTTCCGATACGTGGCTTTCATTCCCGGAAGATATGGACAGGGCTCTGTCTGCCGAATATTTCCATTCGTCTACTCCGTTCACTGTGAAGAGCCTGTCTTCCGGAGACGGGAATGAGCTTGCCGCCGATGTCACAGGACAGATCCGCCAGAAAAGGATTGTGGGACGTCTGGACATAAGACAAGTCTTCTCCAGCCCTTATATCGAGGCTGCGGCCGTTTCAAACATTGTGGTTCTTGACGCCCCACGCCTTTATACCGGAGTCTCCGGTGACGGCACTTTCTCGGGGAAAAGCACCGCGGACAAGGTATTGCTTGACCTGTCTGCAGGGAAAAGTTTCATATTCATGCCTGAAGCGGAGGATGGCGGTCTCCGCGGCGAAAACGAAATCATCACCAGAGATTACCGCGGCGGAATGTCCAGAAGGGTATATTCATTCTCCGGAGCGGAAATCCTTCCTAATACTGCCAGCGCGGTGAATGTGGACGCAATACACCCCGATGACGGGAGCGGAACCATGTTCATTACAGAAAAATATTATGAATCCGGCGATTACGGGCTTATACTGCAGGATGACGAGCCTCATGAAGTATATACGGACTTCTCACGCAGGAATTTCAACACTTCATCGCCTCTGCAGATATCACTTGCCGGAGACAGTCTTCATGTACGCTTCTATTCTCCAAAAGACCTGAAAGGAGTTCTGGTCAAGGCCATGTTCCCCGGTACAGGTGGAGAGTATGTGGACCTTGCCTGTTTTGACAGGATACCGGCATTCGCGGACTTCTATGAGACCATGCCTGTGACAGTGTCCGGGTGCATTTTCAGGACTGAATCAGGAAAGCTTGTGGAAATCCCTGCGACAGATGCTTCGGGTCTGGAGGGTATCACTTTCCGTGTGGAATCCTCTGATCCTTACTGGGAAAAGCTCAAGGCCATACGGCATGGATGGAACATCCGTTTCTCCCTGTATGGCGGCGATCCCGAAAAGGAGGACGGAGGTCCTGCCGGGAACTGGATGGGAATCCGTCCGGTGCATTGCCGGGAAGCGGTGGCTTTCTTTCTGAATTTCACATATATGATAGACATGCCCGAGCATGAACGTATCCTGATGGAGAACCAGGACAGGCTGTACGGCAACGGAGGCCCTGATGACAAGGTGACACCGGAGACAGTGCTTGCACAGATGCGCCAGACAAGGACAATTAATGTCGGACTTGTGTACACTGGGAACAGCGTTCTCGGGCTTGGCGGAGGAAATGTCTTCGGAGCGTATCAGGGCGGGTGGTTCAACCATTACACGTCGGAATATGCCTGTGAGGTGATGTTCCATGAACTCGGACACGTGATGGGGTACAGCCACAGCAGCGCATTCACTTACGGGCCGTGGGCGCAGGAACTGATGAACCGGTTCTATGTGAGCCATATCCAGGAAATGCCTGTGGAGTCTCCGGATTATCTGGACAGCCGCAACAATCCGCACATTTATGCCTCCCAGCCCAAGTCTCTAAGGAATACGGGCTTCTGTATGTAATCCGCATGCAACATGTCGGTCTGACGGCGGTGTGTCACAACAGGCTATTACCATAAAAACAAATTATCGGAAATGAAAACATTCAATATCAAATATTTGATTCTTCCGGCACTTCTGGCTGCCGCCGGGTGCACGGAACGTAATATGGAAATTCTGCAGGATGATGGAGGGAGATCTCATGTCAGGCTCAAGGTCGCGGAGATGCAGGGAGACATGTCCGGGGACAGCAGGATAGATGATGTGACCCTCTATCTTTTCAGGTCAGGTGTCCTTGAGGAGATCATTGTCCCGGAGTCTGCAGGACAGGGGAATATCTTCACCTTCGAGACAGGAGCGAAGTCAGGACAGATATATGTGCTGGCAAATTCTGCCGGGCTTGAGGCAGTGTCAGGTCTTGTACCTGGCTCGGCTACCGTAGGTGAATTCCTCTCGATGGAGGCTTCGGCAGAGGAAATGGTGTCTCCGGCTTTCCTGATGACCGGCCGGACTGGTCTTGAGGATATAGCCGATACAGATGCTGAGGTCCTTATGACGAGAAGTGCCGCCAGGCTGGACATCCTCACGGAAGACAAGGATGTAAGGGTGCTGGGGGTCACGGTCAGCGGACTCGCGGAGAAAGGACCTGTGTATCCGGCAGGGTCTGCAGTCGCGGAGAATGATCCTTCCGGCGTGTCTGTGAAGGATTATTCTGGGGCTCCTCTCCATAATACGCGCGAGATTCTGCTCTATATGGTCCCACAGGAGGATGGCAAGGTCGTGGCAGAGGTGACTGCCGAATTCGGAGGGGCGCTTCACAGGTTCAGGTCAAGTCTTCCGGAAACAATATCGCGGAATACCGTGTACACGCTTGCAGTGCACGGCAACGGTACAGGAATTTCCGTGGAGGTGATTTCCGGCGACTGGGAGAACGGCAGTGTTTCCGGCTCCGGACAGTCTCTCAAGGGACTTGTGGATGTCTCCGATCTTCCGGACGGAGTCAGGGTATCTCCGGGCAGGGATACCGTATATGTGCCTTATTCCGGACGAGACTTTGTCCTTTCCATACTTGCGGAGCCGTCTGCGGAAGTGTCTGTCGAGGGGAGTGTGCGCGGTGTGGAGGTAAATGCTGGACAGCCATCCCTGAGGTCTCTGGAGAAAGTGGCGTCTGTGAGCGTCTCGTCTTCTCTTCGCTTGCCGGGAAGCCGGGAAGAGAAGATATACCTGGACATTCATGACGGGAATGTCAGCTCCGGAAGGGTAGTGCTGGTCTTCGAGGCCAATCCTGTATCAGTGTCCGGCCCTGTGGATTTCTCGGAAGACGGGACATACGATTTCGGGAAATATGTGGACGGAGAGCTTACTGTCATCACAGTTCCTGCCGGCAAGACCCTTTCCCTTGAATTTGCAGACGGTGAATCCGCATGGATGAAGGCCGTCGAGATGGAGTCCGTATCGGCGGAGCAGGTCCGTCAGTCCGAAGAAAGGTCCTACAGGATTCTCGGAGGATGGAAGCCCAATGATCCCGAGGCGGACGGAAGGGTCCAGGAGGGATACGTGGTCATATCTTCGGAGGATGGCTCCGAAAGGGAGGCCTATACGGTCAGAAGACGCAACTGGGGACTTCCGGTAGTGAAGATGGGGGATACCTGGTGGTGTCGCTACAATCTCAGGGGCAATGTCAGGGAATTTTCTGACCAGATTACCTGCGACAAGGATCCGATTGCCGGAAATGAACTGTTCGATGCGCTCGGCTCCATGTCCGAGGAAGAGCTTCTGGCTCTGATGGGCGACCAGTACCAGGCAGGCAACCCGGACGGGCTTCCGCTCAGCCATGACGGTACGGCCTTCCATTATGAGGGGATGAAGTCTTCGGCTCAGAATTTCGGTCTGCTTGACCCTTCCGCAATGGCTCCGGACGGCTATGAGATACCCGACTATGATGATTATGCCTTTTTCGCCGCCAGCGACAACTTCAACCTCGGCGGCATCGGGGAACGGTCTTTCACCAACATGTCGGGACAGCGCCTGGATGTCAGGATTGCGGAGCGCGATGTGAATTTTCTCGGGCATCCGTACGGTGTGGTCGCATTCTATGACTTTATTGCAGACGGGGCGCACTGGACATTATTCGGCCTCGGCCATCAGTGGGATACGGTACACGGCAATATTGCCAGGATGAATATCCTGCTTGCCACTTACGGTGACGGAGGCCGGACCTGGGTCATGGAAGGCTATGCCTCAGAGGCCAGGCCTGGACAGAACTGGATCAAGTTCGCGGCCAACAACACCGTGAAGACAAGGACGATACGCTGTGTCAAGTCACCTGTAGAGTACATCTACGATTAGCGGCATCTATTGTCTGCAGGATTTCAATTATTGTAACGTGAATTCGATGAAATGAATGAAATGAATTTCAGAGAATTACCTCTATAGAGGACGAAGTCCGGCGTAAGTTCTCCCCTACGCAGGGGAGAATTTAAGAGGGGTGACACGAAAAAGGAAAGGGATTTCGAAGAAATCGTAACGTCAGTTCGACGGAATCTCTGATATTGAACAGAATAATTCGTCGAACTGACGTTATTGTAAACATCTAAAAAAGAAAAGACATGAAAAAGTATATTTTGACAATTCTTCCGGCATCTTTCATAATGCTCTCATGCAAGGAAACAAATGTGGATATCGGCCAGGTCGATACCGGCGGGACGAAGACAGTCCGGGCCGAGATAGCGGCCTATGCCGGCGGAGCCGGCCAGGTGCAGGGGGAGGACGACCTTGTATCCATGGAAGCCTATCATTTCGACGAAGGTAAACTGGTCAGGACCTACACCTCATTTTCCGAGAACGGAGGCAGTCCGCAGAATGGCGGGCGGGTGTTCGGCATTGACCTTGACAGCAGGTCAGGCACTTTGTATGTGGTGGCCTTGGGATCTGACGGACCGGAATATGCCCGTCCGCAGGAAGGAGAAAGCGAGGCCTCATGGCTGTCCAAGGCTGTGGCCGTAGCTGAAGACGGACGTCCCGGACATTTCTATACCGGCAAGACCGACCTTGCAGGCAACGGACTTCTGCACGTGGCTCTGGAGAGGGGACTGGTACGCTTCGACATGAAGATAGATGTCGCAGGCGAGGCTGAGATAAGAAGCCTGACTTTCAGCGACATGTTGTATGAGGCGCCTCTTTTTGCAGGGACTGCGCTGTCAGATCCGGCTGCCGGAGGCATGGAAGTACGGTTTGACACCCCGCTTTCAGAGAACACCAAGGCCGTGGCGTATATCTTCGGACAGAAGAACCCCTCACTTTCCGTGACAGTGGATGCACTTGTGGACGGCAAGGAGGCTACATTGACGGCTTCCCTTCCTGACAATCTGGAAAGGAATACGGTGTACACCCTTACTCTCCGCAAGGACCATATAAGCGCGGATCTTGAATTCACGGTCTCCGGGTGGAATGACGGAGGCGAGATAGAGATGACTCCGGACAGGACCAGGCTGCTGGTGGATGCATCTTCAGGCACCCTGCCTGCGGATGTGCTCCTCTCGGAGGACGGCAGGACACTGACCCTCCCGTACGGCAAGGCCGATTTCATCCTTGCCATAGACAGCGATGATGAGCTGGAACTGCTTCCTTATGAAGGGCATATGCTCAGCGTTGAGCCTGTCTCCGGACAGGGCGCGGACTACGGCAATCTCAATCTTTTCAGGGTACAGAAGGGGCTTTATGCCCCTAATGTCCCTTCAGGTGAGACAGTGCTGAATTTCCACCGCAAGGGCCTTGAGCATTCCTATTCCTCAGATGCCATTACCTTGAAACTCTCATCCAATCCTACGACATTCTCTGGTGACATGTCCTTCGACAATGTATGGTATGAACATGATTTCAGAAAATATGCGGACAACGAGTTCGGAGTATTCAACCTTCCGCCGGAGAAAGAGCTTCTTGTCGAATTCTCTTCCGGTGAGGATGAATGGATGAAGGCGGAGCGCAGTACGGACGGCGATAATTCCTGGCGTATCCTCGGGGGATGGCGGCCCAATGACCCTACCGCCGACGGCAGGGAGCAGAAAGCCGTGATAGTGATACGGGACAGGGCGGACGGTTCCTCTCGTGAGGAATACACTATAGTGCGCCGCAATTACGGCCTTCCAGTGACCTGGCTGCATGGAGTGTGGTGGTGCAAGTACAATGCGATGGGGGATTCCCGCTCTTTCGATGACCAGATACTTTCATCCGAAGATCCTGCCGTACAGTCCGGGAAGACGCTTTTCGACTATCTCGCCTCATGTACTCCGGAACAATACCTTTCCTTGTGGGGGTGGTCGTATATCGGGGACAGCGGACGCGGCATGAAAGTCATTGAAAGTGACGGCAAGGCAGTCCTTGAAGGATATACCGGAGGCCAGACCGTGCATATAAACAAGCTGCCTGCGGATGCTCTTGCTCCGGCCGGCTACGAGCTTCCGACAATGGAGGAATTCAACCGCATTTTCGATGCCACTGATTACGTGTGGGTGATGTGGGGCGGATCATACAGGCTTAAGACACCGTGGGAGGGACATTCTGCCATGAAGATGGTACAGCAGCGCAAGAACGGCATCCCGGTAGGTTCCATGACTCTGTCCAACCTGATATACTTTTCCGTGGCTTCAGTGGATTTCCCTGACAATGAGCCTCTTGTATGGTACGGTCCTGGTGCGCAGTGGAATGCTGACGGCATATACCACAACGGACATTACAACAACATGCTCTTCGCCGTGCATTCTCCGGAAGGCTACGGATGGTTCATCGCAGGTGGCATGGAGAACCTTTATCTGCACAAGAACGGGGCAGGAAACAATGACACCCGTATCCTCCGTTTCAAGAAATCGGACGTAGAATATATTTACTGACCTTTCCTGAACATGAACACTACGACATCATTTGCAGGAACAGTGACTGAGGTCCTTGAGACCTTGCCCTCACCATATATCATTTCAGTTTCCCCGGCAGGATGACAGAACCGTATCGTCTCTTTGCCGGGATTGCTGTTCACCACTATCGCCATTGTCTCGTCTCCGTTCTCGAGCAGGCGCATCAGTATGCCGCGATACGGCCTGTTGAAATACAGCGGATAATCCTCATTGATACTGTCTATGCATTCCGACCTGTAGAATTCCGCAAGTCTTCCGTCTCCCGATATCCAGCTGCCGAGGTCTGCCATCGAAGGTATCCAGACCACCGAGCCTTTCCCGTAACTGTTCCTTATGCCTGTCACCTCATCTCCGCACATGCTTACCGGCACTCCGGTGTCATTGTGTATGGTCCCCATCCAGACATGACCTGTCAGCACCGGCTTCTTCCCGTCCGCCCCGGCGATGTCGAACAGATGTTCCCTTACCTTGAATTCCTTCACCGTCCCGCCGAAACATTCCCTTAACGGGAATCCTGTCACGAACCGGCACCGCATGTATTCGTCGAAGTAGCCTGTCATCCCAGTGACGATGAGTTTGCCTCCGCTCCTGACGTATTCTTCCATAAGGTTTATGCTTTCCGAGGACAATGATATCATGTCCGGCAATATGGCCACAGGGTATTTCCCTGCATCCGGTGTGAATCTCTCAATGTCCATGATGTCTGCCGTTATCCCGGATGACGCTATGGCTTCGTATGCCGATACCGCTGATTTCATTACCGAGGATGCCTTCCTGCCTTCTATCACCGTCGTATCAAGTTCGTTTGCCTTGGCTGCGATAATGGCTTCCCTGCTGTAAAGTATGGCAATCCCGCTTTCCGCAGGCCTGTGCCCCTTGAAGAATTCGCTGTGTCCTTTGACTGTCCTGATGACATCCGCAGCTGCCTGCATCCTGTCGGACGGCTCCCCAAGATAGTCCAGCAGGCCCCATTCTCCTGCCTCCTTCACTGCTGCGCGAGGGTTCAGAGACCAGAAAATCACTCCTTCTGCCCCTGCTCCTATTCCTGTCCACAGCCATTGTCTCGTCTCCGCTGCCGTAGGGCACAGCAGCACACGTCCGCTGGATATGACTCCTCCGCCTTGCAGCTCGGTGATCCAGAACGGATTCTTCCCGGCGCCAGAACGGATGATGTCGGACATCACAGAGACTCCGAGGCTGTATCTGTCCCTGGTGAAATATCCGAAATGCCAGCTCGGATGGATTGATGCCCCGAGAGAGGTCAGGAATTCTTCATAGGCCTTGAAATCGTATTGCGGCAGAGTCTCGAATATGGCGTGCGGATTTATATGCATGTAATGCACCTTGTCATATTTTCTTACTTCCGCAGCTATCCATCTGAGATACCATGACGTGTAATAGACTTTGAACATGTCTTCACTGAAGTCTGCGTCCAGATATCCTTCGTCGCGCCTGTAGCTCCCGTATTCTTTTACAAACGAGGCTCTGACAGAGTCTGAGAGGTCGTTCTGCGTGATTTCTGTCCCGTCAAGCCCCGGCTCGTTCTGCAGTACCCAGGCGTACAATGCCGGTTTGCCGGAGAAATGACTCACCACAAGCCTTATGTATTCCCTTATTTCTTCCAGATGTGCGCGTGATGACGGGAACTTGAAGCCTCCTATGTCATTCAGTTCGTCAGTGGGAGGGAAAAGCGTGGCGAAGAGCCTGACCCCGTGCCTTTCCGCGGATTCGAATGCCTGGTCATACAGGCTGAAGTCGCTTGTCCCGTCTTCCTTCATGATATGTGAGCCCATCATCCTGATCCTGCCTGTCTCCATACCTTCTTCTTCCATCGTGCTGAAGAATCTGTCGATATTTTCGCGTGTCTGCCCCGGCTCGATGAATATCTGGGCGCCTACCATCGGGTATTCCGTTTCCTGGGCAGGTGCGGCTGTCATCGCTGTAAATGCCAGTGCCATTGTCAGAAATAACTTTTTCATTCCGGAAATTTTCTTCAAAAATAATAAAAAACACGGACTCCGGGTACAGAATCAGAAAGGACCCGATCCCGTTGCCGGGCAGGTCCTTCCTGAATATATGTACCGTAAGTGGTATTCTGCTGATATGTCCGCTACAGATTGCTCATCGCCTTCTGGTATTCCTCCATAGGAGCCACCAGGATTTCCTGGAACTCTTTCTGGCCGGTACCAGCCGGGATGGCGTGTCCGCAGATGACATTTTCCTTAAGTCCTTCGAGAGTATCCACACGGCCTCTGATTGCAGCCTCGCTGAGCACCTTGGTAGTCTCCTGGAATGATGCTGCTGATATGAAGCTGTTTGTCTTCAGTGCTGCACGTGTGATTCCCTGGAGTACCTGGCTTGCCGTTGCCGGCTTGGCCTCGCGGAGTACCATCATCTTCATGCCCTGTCTTTCGAGGGAAGAATTCTCGCTTCTCATCTCGCGTGCGGAAATGATCTGACCGACAGAATACTTCTCGGAATCGCCGGCATCGGTAATGATGAACTTGCCGTAGATATTGTCGTTGGTGTCCATGAATACCCATTTGTCCACAAGCTCTTCCGGAAGGAAGTCAGTGTCGCCCGGATCGTTGATCTGCACTTTCCTCATCATCTGCCTTACGATGATCTCGAAGTGTTTGTCATTAATCTTCACACCCTGGAGACGGTACACCTCCTGGATCTCATTGACAATGTATTCCTGGACTTTGATAGGCCCGAGGATGTCGAGGATATCGGTAGGGGAGACGGCACCGTCTGAAAGCCTCATTCCGGCCTTCACGTAGTCGTTCTCCTGGACAAGTATCTGCTTGGTAAGAGGTACGAGGTATCTCTTTTCCTGGCCTGACTTGCTCTTGATGATGATCTCCCTGTTGCCTCGCTTGATCTTGCCCATGATCACTTCGCCGTTGATTTCGGACACGATTGCCGGGTTTGACGGGTTGCGGGCTTCGAAAAGCTCGGTCACACGTGGCAGACCACCTGTGATATCGCTTGACTTTCCGATTGCACGAGGGATCTTGATGATGATGTCTCCGACCTTGAGGTCGTCGCCGTCGTTCACCATGACGTGGGCTCCTACAGGCAGGTTGTACTGCTTCTTGCTTTCGCCGTTCTCGTCGATGATGTTGATTGTCGGGTTCTTGGACTTGTCCCTTGACTCGATGATGACCTTGTCCCTGTTGAGGGAGTATTCGTCAGCCATCTCCTCACGGAATGTCACACCGTCTATCATGCTGTCGAAACGTGCCTTACCGGCAGCCTCGATGATAGTAATAGCGTTGTATGCATCCCATTCGCAGATGAGGTCCCCTTTCTTGACCTTGTCCCCGTCTTTCTTGTAGAGTACGGAGCCGTATGGCACATCGTACTGCGAATATGTGATGCCTGTGTTCTCGTCTATAATGCGCAGCTCGGTCGTCCGGCTGACCACGACATCCTGTACGGAACCGTCGTCAGAGATCCTCTGTATGGTCCTGAGTTCATCGTATTCGAGCTTGCCTTCATACTTGGAAGTGATGGAGCTTTCGGATGCTGTGCTGGACGCAGTACCTCCGACGTGGAATGTACGGAGCGTAAGCTGTGTACCAGGCTCTCCGATGGACTGTGCGGCAATCACGCCGACCACTTCGCCCTTCTCCACCATCCTGCCGGATGCAAGGTTCCTTCCGTAGCACTTGGCGCACACGCCCTTGCGTGATTCACAGGTGAGCACAGAGCGGATTTCCACCTGCTCGATAGGCAGGGATTCTATCTTGGCAGCGATGTCTTCCGTGATCTCCTCGCCGGCAGGCAGTATGAGCTCGCCTGTGAGCGGGTTGAAGATATCGTGTACGGATGTCCTTCCGAGTATCCTTTCCCCGAGTGATTCCACGATCTCGTCCTTGCTCTTGATGGCAGTGGCGATAAGACCTCTGAGTGTGCCGCAGTCTTCCTCGTTGATGATCACGTCATGAGATACATCGACAAGTCGTCTGGTCAGATATCCTGCATCCGCCGTCTTCAGTGCGGTATCGGCAAGACCTTTACGTGCTCCGTGTGTGGAGATGAAGTATTCAAGCACCGTCATACCTTCCTTAAGGTTGGATATGATAGGGTTCTCGATGATCTCGGCTCCCTGTGCACCTGATTTCTGAGGCTTCGCCATAAGACCACGCATGCCGCAGAGCTGTTTGATCTGCTGTGTTGATCCACGCGCACCGGAATCCAGCATCATGTAGACAGGGTTGAAGCCCTGCTGGTCGTTCGATATCTGTTTCTCCACGATGCTTGTGATCTTGTTGTCTATGGATGTCCACAGGTCGATCACCTTGTTGTAACGCTCGTTGTTCGTGATGAAACCCATTGAGAAGTTGTTCTTGATGGACTCTACGGTCTTGTATCCGTTCTCGATCAGGGACTGCTTCTCTTCAGGTATGATGACATCGCCGAGGTTGAATGAAAGACCTCCCTTGAATGCCATCGTGTATCCCAGATTCTTGATGTCGTCGAGGAACTGTGCCGTACGCGCGATACCTGTGTTCTTGATCACCACGGAAATGATCTTCCTGAGGGATTTCTTTCCAAGTATCTCGTTTATGTACGGCACCTCGTCCGGAACCATCTGGTTCACGATGATCCTTCCCGGGGTGGTGTTTACCATCGTGTATCCTTCAGAAAGGTCCATCTTGTTCTTCGGAAGTCTCACGTTGATGGAGGCATGGATGTCAATGGCCTTCTCGTTGAGCGCGATTATCACTTCCTCTGGACCATAGAAGTTCATGCCTTCGCCTTTCGCCCCTGCACGCGGCTTGGAGATATAGTAAAGTCCGAGCACCATGTCCTGTGACGGCACTGTAATAGGGGTGCCGTTGGCAGGGTTGAGGATATTGTGTGATCCGAGCATCAGGAGCTGAGCCTCCAGGATTGCCGCATTGCCGAGCGGAAGATGTACCGCCATCTGGTCTCCGTCGAAGTCGGCGTTGAATGCCGTACATGCGAGCGGGTGGAGCTGGATGGCCTTGCCTTCTATCATCTTCGGCTGGAAAGCCTGGATACCGAGCCTGTGAAGTGTCGGTGCACGGTTGAGCAGTACAGGATGGCCCTTCATCACGTTTTCAAGGATATCCCAGATCACCGGATCCTTCCTGTCCACTATCTTCTTGGCGGATTTCACTGTCTTGACAATGCCGCGTTCGATCAGTTTCCTGATGATGAACGGCTTGTACAGTTCTGCTGCCATGAACTTAGGCAGACCGCATTCGTGCATCTTGAGTTCCGGACCCACCACGATTACGGAACGTGCGGAGTAGTCCACACGTTTTCCCAGCAGGTTCTGGCGGAAACGTCCCTGTTTTCCCTTGAGGCTGTCAGACAGTGATTTCAGCGCCCTGTTGGCCTCGCTTTTCACTGCATTTGACTTCTTGGAATTGTCGAAAAGCGAGTCTACGGCTTCCTGCAGCATACGCTTTTCGTTCCTGAGGATGACCTCGGGAGCCTTTATCTCGATCAGCCTCTTGAGCCTGTTGTTCCTGATGATGACTCTCCTGTAGAGGTCATTCAGGTCGGACGTCGCGAAACGGCCTCCGTCAAGCGGCACAAGCGGACGGAGATCAGGCGGGATCACCGGTATGTTCTTGAGGATCATCCATTCAGGCTTGTTGATGCCCTTGGACTCCTGGAACCATTTCACGATGCTCAGCCTCTTGAGGGCTTCAGTCCTCCTCTGCTGCGAGGTCTCCTTCATCATCCTTTCACGGAGTTCCTTGGCGAGTTCGTCCACATCGATCTCTTTCAGAAGTTCGTATATGGCTTCGGCTCCCATTCCTGCCCTGAACTTCTCAGGGTCGTCATTAGGCAGGTTCTGGTTCTCCGGTATCGAATCGATTATGTCAAGATATTCTTCTTCGGCCAGGAGCTCAAGCTTCTCTCTCCCGGTAGTACCCGGGTTGATGACGATATACTTCTCATAATATATCACTGCTTCAAGCTTCTTGGCAGGTATGCCGAGAAGGGCGGCTATCTTGTTCGGGGATGACTTGAAGTACCAGATATGCGCTACCGGTACCGTAAGTTCGATGTGTCCCATCCTTTCCCTTCTGACCTTCTTCTCAGTGACCTCCACGCCGCAACGGTCGCAGACGATACCGCGGTAACGGATTCTCTTGTATTTGCCGCAGTGGCACTCGTAATCTTTTGTAGGACCGAAAATCTTCTCACAGAACAGTCCGTCCCTCTCAGGCTTGTAAGTCCTGTAATTGACCGTCTCAGGCTTCAGGACCTCTCCTGAGGACCTTGCCTTGATGTCCTCAGGTGAAGCGAGTGAGATGCTGATTCTTTCGAAATTGCTTTTAACCTTGTTTTCTTTATTAAAAGTCGGCATATTCCTAAAATTTCAAATTGTCTGTAAATTAATCCAAAGTGACTTTCAGTCCAAGTCCCCTGAGCTCGTGGAGCAATACGTTCAGGGACTCAGGAATGCCAGGTGTAGGCATCAGGTCACCCTTGACAATGGCTTCGTATGCCTTTGACCTGCCGGTCACGTCATCAGACTTGACTGTAAGGATTTCCTGGAGTACGTTGGCCGCGCCGAATGCCTCAAGTGCCCATACCTCCATCTCTCCGAATCTCTGTCCGCCGAACTGGGCCTTTCCGCCGAGTGGCTGCTGTGTTATCAGAGAGTACGGTCCGATGGACCTTGCATGCATCTTGTCGTCAACCATGTGGCCCAGCTTGATCATGTATATGACACCTACAGTGGCCGGCTGGTCAAACCAGTCTCCAGTACCGCCATCCCTGAGATATGTCTTTCCATATCTCGGCAGTCCTGCCTTGTCGGTGTATGCGCAGATGTCGTCAAGCGTCGCACCGTCGAAGATCGGAGTGCTGAACTTGAGCCCGAGCTCTTCTCCGGCCCATCCAAGCACTGTCTCGTATATCTGTCCGAGGTTCATTCGGGAAGGCACGCCGAGAGGGTTGAGCACGATATCCACAGGTGTGCCGTCTTCGAGGAAAGGCATGTCCTCGTCCCTTACGACCTTGGCCACGATACCTTTGTTACCATGGCGTCCTGCCATCTTGTCGCCCACTGTGATCTTTCTCTTCTTGGCCACATATACCTTGGCAAGCTGCATGACACCGTTCTGGAGTTCGTCGCCGACCTTGATCTTGTCGATCACTCTCTTGTGTCTTGCCGCTGCCTCCTTGTATGCGATGCAGTAATTGTTTATAAGCTCCTTGATGAGCTGGTTCGCATCCTTGTCGGCAGTCCACTTGCTGGAGTTGATGTTCTCGTAGTTTATGCCCCTGAGCACGGACATCTCTATATCCTTGCCTTTGGCGATGACTTCAGTCCCGTCAAGCTCGAAAATGCCGGCGCTCTTCTTGCCGCTCACCAGGACTGCGAGCTTGTCAATGAACTTGCTGCGCAGGGCTTCTGCCTTCTGGTTGAACTCTTCCTCGACGATTTCCAGCTTGGTCTTCTGGTCAGCCTTGGCTCCCTTCCTGTTGATCTCTTTGCCGACTTTGGCATAGAGGGCAGTGCGGATGACCGTACCTCTGAGTGACGGTGTCGCCTTGAGGGACGCATCCTTCACGTCACCGGCCTTGTCTCCGAATATCGCGCGGAGAAGTTTCTCTTCCGGTGAAGGGTCGCTTTCGCCCTTAGGGGTGATCTTTCCTATCATTATGTCACCCGGTTCGATATGCGCGCCGACGCGGATGATACCGTTCTCGTCAAGGTTCCTTGTAGCATCCTCGCTCACATTAGGTATATCGGATGTGAGCTCTTCCATACCGCGCTTGGTATCCCTGACTTCGGAGATATATTCATCCACATGTACGGAAGTGAGGATATCCCATCTGATCATCCTCTCGGAGAGCACGATTGCATCCTCGTAGTTGTAGCCTTTCCATGGCATGAACGCCACCTTGAGGTTCCTTCCGAGGGCGAGCTCGCCGTTCTGTGTTGCATATCCTTCCGTTATGACCTGGCCTTTCTCCACCTTGTCGCCCTTCCTTACGATAGGCTTGAGGAGGATAGTTGTGCTCTGGTTTGTCTTCCTGTAGATTGGGAGCTTGTAGACGGTGATCTCCGGAGAGAAACTTACGAAACGCTCGTCTTCCGTGCGCTCGTATTTCACATGGATTTCATTTGCGTCCACATATACGACTTCTCCCTTGCCTTCTGCCGTAACCTGTGTCCTGGAATCAAGGCAGACCCTTTCTTCAAGGCCGGTGCCGACAATAGGGGATTCCGGATTGAGAAGAGGAACGGCCTGTCTCATCATGTTGGCACCCATCAGTGCACGGTGGGCATCGTCATGCTCCAGGAACGGAATGAGGGATGCGGCCACTGATGCGATCTGGTTAGGCGCAACGTCCATGAGGTCCACTTCATCCTTGGTCACGACAGGGAAGTCTGCCCCGTCACGGCACTGGATCCTGTCCTCAAGGATGTTCCCTTCGTCATCCATCTTGACCTTGGCGAGGGATACAAGCTTGTTCTCTTCTTCTTCAGCGCTCATGTATACCCATCCGTCAGAGCTGAGGTCCACCTTGCCGTTCTCTACCTTGCGGTATGGGGTCTCGATGAAGCCCAGATCATTGATCCTTGCGTAGACGCAGAGCGATGATATAAGTCCGATGTTAGGTCCTTCAGGTGTCTCGATAGGGCAGAGACGTCCGTAGTGCGTGTAGTGCACGTCCCTGACCTCGAAGCCGGCCCTGTCTCTTGAAAGACCTCCCGGTCCCAATGCCGAAAGACGGCGCTTGTGCGTCATCTCGGACAGCGGGTTGGTCTGGTCCATGAACTGTGAGAGCTGGCTCGTGCCGAAGAACGAGTTGATTACGGACGAAAGGGTCTTCGCGTTGATGAGGTCTGTCGGTGCGAACTGTTCGCTGTCCCTGACATTCATCCTTTCGCGGATTGTCCTTGCCATCCTTGCAAGACCCACGCTGAACTGGTTTGCAAGCTGCTCTCCTACAGTCCTGATACGTCTGTTGCTCAGGTGGTCGATATCATCCACCGCAGCTTTTGAATTGATCAGCTGTATGAGGTATTTGATAATCTCGATTATGTCCGTGTTCGTGAGTACCCTTGTCTCGTCAGGAATGCTGAGGTTCAGCTTCTTGTTGAGTCTGTAACGTCCCACGTCTCCGAGATCGTATCTCTTCTCCGAGAAGAAAAGCTTGTCGATGACATCCCTTGCAGTGGCCTCATCAGGCGGTTCCGAGTTGCGGAGCTGTTTGTAGATGTAGTTGATGGCCTCTGTCTCCGTATTGGTCGGGTCCTTCTGGAGAGTATTGTAGATTATTGCGTATTCGTTGACATTCGCATCCTCTTTCTGGAGAAGAATGGTCTTCACCTCGGTGTCGGCCAGTTTTTCTATTGTATCTTCTCCGAGAATTTCTCCTCTTTCCACAATAGGCACTGTCCTCTCGACAGGAATCACTTCACCTGTATCTTCATCCACGAAGTCCTCGAACCATGTCTTGAGGACCTTGGCAGCAAGTTTCCTGCCCTCGTTCTTCTTAAGGTTCTCAGGAGTTGCCTCTATTTCGTCGGCAAGTCCGAAAATGTCAATTATGTCTTTGTCGCTGTTGAAACCTATAGCCCTGAGCAATGTAGTGACAGGCAGTTTCTTCTTGCGGTCGATGTATGCGTACATCACGTTGTTGATGTCTGTCGCAAACTCGATCCATGATCCCTTGAACGGAATGATCCTGGCTGAATACAGTTTGGTACCGTTGGCATGGACGCTCTGTCCGAAAAAGACACCAGGGGATCTGTGCAGCTGTGATACGATGATCCTTTCTGAGCCGTTGATCACGAAAGTACCGCCAGGAGTCATGTACGGGATGTTCCCGAGATATACGTCCTGTATTTTCGTGTCGAAGTCCTCATGTTCCGGATCGCTGCATGAAAGGCGGAGCTTCGCCTTGAGAGGCACATTATATGTCAAACCTCTTTCGAGGCACTCGTCTATGGAATACTGTGGAGGGTCGACGAAATAGTCAATGAACTCCAGTTTATAGTTGTTGCGCGTGTCCTCTATTGGAAAAATCTCCTGGAAAACCTGGTACAGCCCTTCGTTCTTCCTGTTCTCCGGAGTGGTTTCAAGCTGGAAGAAATCCTTGAATGACTTCAGCTGCACTTCGAGAAGATCCGGGTATTCGAGGAGGATTTTTGATGAAGCAAAAGAAATTCGCTGATTTTTGGTGTTTTGTGACATCTTTCTGCCTTTTGGTTAAGAGAAAAACTAGATACGACAAAAAGGTTTAGGGTCGTATTCTGGCCCTAAACCTGAATCGTTGCCCCCATCAGGGGATAGTTGAAACTATTTAATCTCAACTTCAGCTCCAGCCTCTTCGAGGGTAGCCTTGATCTGCTCAGCCTCTGCCTTCGATACTTTCTCCTTGATCACTGCGTCAGGTGCCTTGTCTACCAGATCCTTGGCCTCTTTAAGACCGAGGGCGGTGATGTCCTTGACAGCCTTTACGACACCAAGCTTAGCCTGGCCAGCTGACTTGAGGATAACATCGAATTCAGTCTGCTCTGCAGCTGCAGCCTCACCTGCGCCTGCTGCAGGACCTGCTACTGCTACTGCAGCAGCTGCCGGCTCGATTCCATACTCCTCTTTGAGGATTTTTGCCAATTCCTGTACGTCTTTCACAGAAAGGTTTACCAACTCTTCTGCAAGTGCTTTAATATCTGCCATAATTGTATTTGTTTAAATTGTTATTATTCTTATTCTCTTTCTGAAAGTGTCTTGACGATGCCTGCCAGCTTGCCGCCTGCCGACTGAAGGGCAGATACGACATTCCTTGCAGGAGACTGGAGCAGTCCGATGATGTCGCCGATAAGTTCCTCGCGGGACTTGATGTTGCAGAGTTCTCCGATCTTGTCTGCTCCTACGAATGCGCATTCCTGCACGTATGCTCCTTTAAGGGCCGGTTTTTCGCTTCCTTCGTCTGCATACTTCTTGATGAGTTTGGCAGGTGCATTAGGCGTAACAGTATACATTATAGCTGTCGGTCCTTCAAGTGTCCCGAGCAGCTGTTTTGCCTCCTCATTGCCAAGGTTCTCTACAGCCTTGTAGAAAAGTGTGTTCTTCACTACAACGAGCTTGATGTCCTTTTCGAAACAGTCGCGGCGGAGTTTTGCAGTCTGCTCAGCATTCAGTCCGGAAATATCCGTAATGTAGAAATTAGGAGTTTCCTGGATTTGTGCTGCAATTGATTCAAGTATCTGTGCTTTTTCTTCTTTTCTCATAACATTGAATTTTATTATTCAGCACTACTGAATGTTTTGATGTCCAACTGTATTCCCGGACTCATCGTAGAGCATAAGGATGCACCCTTCATGTAAGTTCCTTTCAGTGACTGCGGTTTCAGCTTGATTACGGCTGAAATCAGTTCCTGCGCGTTTTCGCAGATCTGCTGTGCAGTGAAGGATACCTTTCCGATTGCAGCATGTATGATACCTGTCTTGTCAACCTTGAAGTCTATCTTACCTGCCTTCACCTCTTTGACCGCGTTCCCGATTTCCATCGTTACCGTACCTGTCTTAGGGTTTGGCATCAGGCCTCTCGGTCCGAGTATCCTACCTATGGCACCTACTTTGGCCATTACTGAAGGTGTACATATTATGACATCCACGTCAGTCCAGCCGCCCTTGATCTTATCGATGTATTCATCAAGTCCGACATAGTCGGCTCCGGCTTCCTTTGCTTCTGTCTCCTTGTCCGGAGTACAGAGGACGAGGACTCTTGTCTGCTTTCCTGTTCCGTTCGGAAGTGTCACCACGCCACGTACCATCTGGTTTGCCTTACGCGGATCGACACCGAGGTTGAGAGAAAGCTCAATGGAAGCATCGAACTTTGTATAGGTGATCTCCTTGACAATTTCACATGCTTCTGAAAGCTTATATTGCTTGGCCGCATCGTATTTGGCCATGACAATTTTCTGGTTCTTTGTAAGTTTGCTCATTTTGCGTGTGATTTTTAGATGTCAGCAGGAAATTCCCCTTCGACTTTGATACCCATGCTTCTTGCTGTTCCGGCTACCATGGTCATTGCTGATTTCAATGTGAATGCATTAAGATCCGGCATTTTGGACTCGGCAATTGCCTTTACCTGATCCCAGGTAATGGTAGCGACCTTGTTCCTGTTAGGCTGGTCGGAACCTTTTGATATCTTGGCAGCTTCTTTCAACTGTACGGCTACCGGCGGCTGCTTTACCTCGAATGAGAATGACTTGTCGCTGTAGACCGTAATCACTACAGGCAATACCTTCCCGGCGCTGTCCTGTGTGCGGGCATTGAACTGCTTGCAGAAATCCATTATGTTCAACCCTTTTGAACCGAGGGCCGGTCCTACTGGAGGTGATGGATTTGCTGCGCCACCTTTGATCTGGAGTTTGATAAACCCGGTAACTTCTTTTGCCATAATTTTGATTATTCTTTAGTTACTTGTGTAAAGTTGAGCTCGAGCAGTGTCTTCCTGCCAAAGATCATAACCATTACCTTAATCTTGCTTCTGTCCTCAACAATCTCTTCCACGGTACCGTCAAAGCCGCTGAATGGACCGTCAGTTATCTTGACTGCATCGCCGACATTGTAGTCGACAACCGTCTCGCCTTCGCTGGCAGTCATCTCGTCATGTTCACCGAGAATCCTTTTTACTTCGGATTCCCTAAGCGGTACAGGGACTTTCTCCTCCTGGATCTTTCCAGACCCGCGGCTGACATCCCTTTTCTCGGTAAGAAAGCCGGACATGTGCGGAACCTCGTTCCTGATTATGTACTGCAGTTCTCCTGTCAGTTCCGCTTCAATCAATACGTATCCCGGATAGAAAAGTCTTTCCTGCTGGATTCTTTTTCCGTCCTTGATCCTGTAGATTTTTTCAGAAGGGACAAGTACTTGTGATACATAATCCTGAAGACCGCATCTTTCTATCTCCTTTTCGAGATATTCCTTTGCTTTCTTCTCCTTTCCGCCCGCAGCTCTCAGCACATACCATTTCTTGTTGTTTTCACTCATAGTACAGACTGATTACATGGTGTAGATGAAAGTCATCAGATGACGGAATGCAAAGTCCATAGCGAAAATGACAACCGCAAAGACCAGCGTAGCTATCATGACGAGAATCGCTGAGCTCTGAAGTTTCTCCCAAGTAGGCCAGGATACTTTCTTGGTCAACTCGGTGTAGGATTCTTTTAGATAGTTTATGAACTTTCTCATCTTTACTTGTAATGGACATTGCGAATTGGAAGCTTAATGCAATGTCTGTTAAACAATTACCAAATCGTAACCTTTGATATTTGCAGGGGAACCAGGATTCGAACCCAGACTAAAGGTTTTGGAGACCTCTGTACTACCCTTATACTATTCCCCTGTAAAAAGAGGGGTGTCACATTGAGGACACCCCTCTGAAATATGTCGTAAGACAGATTATTCAAGAATCTTGGTTACCTGTCCTGCACCAACGGTACGTCCACCTTCACGGATTGCGAAACGCAGACCTTCGTTAAGTGCTACCGGGTAGATGAGCTCAACAGTGATAGTCACGTTGTCACCCGGCATAACCATTTCAGTTCCCTCTGGAAGAGTGATCTCTCCGGTGATGTCCAGTGTACGGATGAAGAACTGAGGACGATAGTGGTTGTGGAATGGAGTATGACGGCCACCTTCGTCTTTCTTCAGCACGTAGATCTC